>CBDVDF010000519.1:0-1515 GCA_965372675.1 uncultured Desulfobacterales bacterium | reverse complement strand
CCCGGAGACTTAAGAGTAGTAGAAAGAACATGCGGCCTCGAAGGTTGCCATGCCATCGACATCCCCAAAGTCAAAAACTCCCTGATGGCCACCAACCGTGGGATCCTGGCCACCCTCCTTTATTACTGGGGGGAAGCGGAGCACCAGAACGGCGACTACTCGGTTGAAAAGCTGATCGAAACCGGAGAAACCTCTCTGGCCCTTGATTATTACCGTAAACTCTGCGCCACCTGCCATCTCTGGAAACAGAAAAATGACCTCCCCGATGCCCCGGCCTTCTTTAACGAAAAAGGCGGTGGCTGCACGGCCTGTCACCACATCAAGGGCGAAGCCCGACCCGGAGAAGACCCAAAAAAAGTCCACCCGCTGATCATCAAGAAAGTACCGGTGGAAAACTGTGTCCGCTGCCATAACCGCAGCGGCCGGGTCGGCACTTCTTACCAGGGGATATACGAAGCGGAAGGCTACGGCACACCCTATGAAAAAGGCGGCCTCTCAACAAACCGCCTGCCGGGAGAGCGCTTTTACCTTGAACTGGAAGATGACATCCACCACCGAAAAGGCATGGCCTGCATTGACTGTCACACCCGGGAAGAGATCATGGGTGACGGTACTAATTATGCCCATTACGAAGAACAGCTAGAGATAAGCTGCCAGACCTGTCACAGCAAAGAGCCCGGCCTCACCCGCAAGAACAGGCGACTGAACAACATCGGCGAAGAAGATGGCAAACCGGTACTGATCTCCAAACTGGACGACAAAACCCATCCACTTAATCCCCCTAAAAAGGGGACATGTGACTACCAGGGCCATAACCGTCTGACCTGCGAATCCTGCCATTCAAGCTGGGTCCCTCAATGCTACGGATGTCATGTCAAGAGAGACAGTACCGACACCCATCTTGACAAACTGAGCCTGGAGGAGACCCCGGGCTGGTGGGAAGAAGGTCGTTCCTACCTGCGTTATGAAAAACCGATGCTGGCAGTCTGGGCCAACGAAGTAGTTATAGTTACACCGGGCTGTCAGGATATCGTCACCATCATCAACGAGCAGGGCGAGGCGGAAGAACAGTTCAACTCATTCACCATGGCCGCTCTTAACCCCCATACCACCCAGCCGGGCGGGCGCAGTTGCGCCGACTGCCACACATCACCCAAGACCATCGGCCTGGGTGAAGGAACCCTGTGGCGCGAAAATGGCGCCTGGCGATTCAGTTCTATTGATCAGGGGTTGAATACTGCGGCCGGCCAGACCCCGCCACTTGACGGCTACGTCGATATCAACGGCATGCCTCTGCAAAAAAGTTCACGCCCGGACCTGCGGCCCTTCAACGGAGAGGAGCTGAAAAGAATTCTCCGGGTCGGGCTTTGCCTCGAATGTCACCGTAATTACGACGACAAAGCCTTTCTAAACTATACTCCGAAGACAAACTGCCCGGTTTTTAAAGAATAATCGCCGAAAAAAATCGAAAGAATCGGGAGCCGAGACCTTAAGGCAAGATAACCTTCTGATATT
>CBDVDF010000518.1:0-1516 GCA_965372675.1 uncultured Desulfobacterales bacterium | reverse complement strand
TCACCGATCTGTTCCTTGACCTCATCACTAACATAAGGACACTCAGCGATCTCACTCTGACCTGCTGCCACTTTCATGGCAAAAGCCAGACAGGTCGGAATATCACACTCCCCACAGTTTTTCTTGGGAAGCATTTTGAGGATCTGTATTCCGGTTAAAGCCATCTTCTTATTCCTCCGTAAAATATATAAACTTGAAGATTATTTATTAATTTTCTTAAAGTGCAGCTTCCATGTCGAGGGCCGGATGACCTTTTTCCTTCATGAAGGCGAGGATCTCTTCCTCTGTGGTACCGTTCTCTTCGGTGGCGATCATGTCGAATAATTCCGGTTTGCCGATCTTTTCGCAGCATTCTTTCAGCTTGTCAGCGATCTCATCTTTCATCGACTTGGGTAACCAGACCACCCTTTCCAGGCCACCCTCGGCCATGAAGAGCTTGGGGCTGGTCATATAGTGCTTGCTGACCCCCATAAAGCCGGGAGTCTGGGCGCCACCGCCGGCCATACCGGCCAGGGTGGTAAACTTCATACCACTGGGGGTCATCCCTCTATAATCACGGTTAACGACCATGATCCCGTTGCACTGCGGCAACATGGCGGCGATGGCTTCGAAACAGCCGCAGGCAGTCATCGGATCGACCATCAGGGAATAACAGGAGAGATCGGTTACCGCCCCGCGAGATGCCTGATTAACGAAATCGTTAATTCCCTTGAAAACGCCCAGTGATTCATCGAGGCATTCGCCCTTCTCGATCGGCTGGTTGGGCCCGGTGGGATTGATATTAAAAGAAGCCTTGCCGTCCAGCCAGTTGTAAGCGCCGCACATGCCGATTCGTTCCGGAGTAATAATACAGACATGACTCGGAGCAAAAGACTGGCACAGGGTACAACTGTAGAAGACATCCTCAGTCTCATCGGTCATACTGCCCAATCGTTTGTCTCGTTCGGCATAAACACCCTTGGCCAGGGCCTGGACCTCTTCTACCTTGTCCTGTTCGGTGTAGATCTTGACCTGGATCTTGTCGACGATCGCCCCGAATTCCTGATGGAGCTTACCATGCAGGACCCGACCGAAATGTTCTAACGAGAAGCCCTTTTCAACCGCCGCCTTGCCGATCCTCACCCACATGATATCCCGCTGGCCCATATGCATGATGCCCTGGATATAGTTGATCAGGTGATGGAACTGCCGCTCAAGAATAGGCTCGAAGTCAGACTGCATTTCCCGGCCGGTGACTTCAACCAGGATAGCAAGGGGCAGATTCTCCCCTTCTTTAATATCTTTGATATCAGGCCCTTCAACGGTGACCAGGCCATCCTCTATTTCATCCATTTCCTTGGAGATCAGCACCTCGACCCCGCTGGTCCGGCCGCCGCCGCATTCCATGAAGAGGTCATCTTTACGAATCCTCTCACCCTCAAAGGCAGGGCCGAAGGACATCGGGATATCGATCTTGGTTATGCTGACCTTCAGGCCGCGAACCTCAATGGCCTTCTGGACAATATCTTCATGCTTG
>CBDVDF010000517.1:0-1518 GCA_965372675.1 uncultured Desulfobacterales bacterium | reverse complement strand
CTGTATAGTGGTGGTCCCGGCAGAGGCCCTCTTACGCAGGATCATCCACAGAAAAAAATTGAGCGATCTGGCCGAACTGGTCATTAAGGGGGAAGAAGTTGACCTGTCAGAACTGGTCCGGCGCCTGATCGGTGGTGGCTATGAACAGGCATCAATGGTTCAAAACCCCGGCGACATAAGCCTTCGCGGCGGCATTCTTGATATCTTTCCACCTCACCCCGGCGAATCGGCCCCTCAACCGGGGAATACCGCCCTGATCTCTGAGAACTACCCGGTTCGCCTGGATTTCTTCGGCGACTTTATTGAGTCGATCCGTTATTTCGACCCGATCAGTCAGCGTTCTTTACAGGAGTTGGAGGAATTCACCATCCTGCCAGTCTCCGACATTCTTTACCCGGAGGCCAATGATGATGACAGCAACTCACCGGCCGATAAGTTACTCGAATATTCCCATAAATTAGGCTGGGATCCGGATGAGACTGATTTTCTGCTCGATCAACTTAAGGCCGAGAACCGTTTCCCCGGCATGGAGTTCCTGATCCCCGTTTTTCACGATAAACTGGCAAGTCCGCTTGATTTCGTCCCTGACAACGCCTTGATCCTACTGACAGATCCTCTCGAAATAGCCAGAAGTATCGAACTGACCAGAGAAAGGATCGACGCCAACCATCAGGAAGCACTATCAGCAAAGAAACCGGCTCTGCCACCGACCGAACTATTTCTGTCCAACTCGGAACTCGCCGAGAAAACAGATCGTTTTTCAGTCCTCCGCCTGGATGACTTATCAGTAACCGCCGCAGCAACAGAGAAACAGAACCTCTTTTTACCGGCAGAAACATCGCCCCGGACCTACAAGATTGCTACCGGCAACCACAGTTTGCTCAGCCAGGAGCTGGAGTTACAGCGCCGCAAGAAAGGTCTGCTGGCACCATTGGCAGAACAGATCGTCAAATGGCAGGCGGAAGGCGGCAAAGTCCTGATGGCCTGCAGGACAAACCGCCATGCCGAGCAGTTGACCGAATTCCTCTCCCACCACGGCATAACCGTTATCAAGCGTGATCTACCGGCAGACACCACCCTGACTGGTACTGACAACAATGAGATCAGCCTCTACATTTCACCTCTCTCCAGGGGCTTCGATCTGCCGGAAGAAAGACTCCACTTCCTATCCGAAGCGGAACTGTTCGGAGAAAAGAGGATCAGCAAACGTCAAGCAGGCCGCCATGCTGAAGAGGGTGAAGCAGTAACTTTCGAAGAGTTGAAGGCAGGCGAGATCGTTGTCCATCGCCGCCACGGTTTAGGCAGCTATGCCGGGCTGGCAAATATGACCCTCAATGGTATCGAGGGCGATTACCTGCAGATAAATTACCTGGACGATGACAAACTATATGTCCCGGTTGACCGCCTGAACAGCGTCCATAAATACAAAGGCCTGTCGGACCAAGAGCCCAAGCTTGACAAGTTAGGGGGGCAGGCCTGGCTGAAGGCCAAGAATAAAGTAAAAGAGGCGGTATGGAA
>CBDVDF010000516.1:0-1529 GCA_965372675.1 uncultured Desulfobacterales bacterium | reverse complement strand
TTCGACAACCCGTTCAAATGGGCGATCGTAGCGGGCTGCATTGTGTCGGTCGCCATAATGTCTTAAACGCTCTGGCGGCGGCGGCAATGTCCCACGCGGCTGGTCTGGCTATTAATGATATCCGCCGGGGCCTGGAGACCTTCAGCCCATATGACAAACGACTGCAGATAGAAACGGTCCTGGCTGGCCTCAAGGTGGTAAATGACACCTATAATGCCAACCCTGCTTCGATGCTTGCCGCTCTGGAAACGGTTCAGGGCCTGAGAAGGGGACACCGGTCGGTGGTGGTGCTGGGGGATATGCTCGAACTGGGCGGCGAGAGTGTTGCCGCCCATCGATTTATCGGCAGTACGGTTGCCAGGCTGGACTTCGATCTCTTGCTGTCATTCGGTACCTTTGCCGGAGAAATGGTCGGGGCGGCGATCGAGGCCGGTATGGAGCCGAGCCGGGCTCTGGCCCTGGCCAGCAAGGATGAAATAATCAGCCATCTGCGCCGCTTGGTCGCCGAGGGAGAGATCGGTGCCGGTGACTGGCTGCTGGTCAAAGGGTCAAGGGGAGTCAGAATGGAAACTATTATTGCAGCCCTGAAGGAGGACCGCTAAATGCTTTATCATCTTCTCTATCCCCTCCATAACCTGTTTGGGGGGTTCAATGTATTCCGCTACATCACCTTCAGGTCGATCGGTGCGACGATCACCGCCTTTCTGCTGGTCTTGCTGGTCGCCCCCGCCTTTATCCGCTGGCTGAAAAAGAGACAGATCGGTCAGGTGATCAGGGCCGATGGCCCCGAAAGTCATCATAGTAAACAGGGGGTCCCGACCATGGGTGGGGTCCTGATCCTTCTCGCGGTGACCTTCAGCACCCTGCTCTGGGTTGATCTGACCAATTTATTCGTCTGGATCATCCTGGGGGTAACCCTCTGGTACGGGGCGATCGGGGCCTGGGATGATTTCAGGAAGATCAAGAAAAAAGACAGCAAAGGCTTAAGCGCCAAGGGTAAAATACTCTTCCAGGTTATCGGGGCGGTGGCCGCCGGCTATTTTCTTTTTCTGCATCCGGATTTCGACAGCCGCCTGAACTTTCCGTTCCTCAAGGATGTCAGTCTGGATCTGGGGGCAGGTTATCTGCTTTTCGCCTTACTGGTAGTTGTCGGTTCATCGAATGCGGTCAATCTGACCGACGGGCTTGATGGCCTGGCCATCGGCCCGACGGTTATTACTGCCAGTGTCTACTTACTGTTTTCCTATCTGGCCGGTCATGCCGGTCTGGCTTCCTATCTGCAGATCCCCTATGTCCAGGGCGCCGGTGAGGTTGCGGTTTTTTGCGGAGCTCTGGTCGGCGCCAGTCTCGGATTTCTCTGGTTCAATACCTTCCCGGCCCAGGTCTTTATGGGTGATGTCGGCTCCCTGTCGATTGGCGCCGCCCTCGGCACAGTGGCGATCATCACCAAACAGGAGATCCTGCTGGCCATTGTCGGCGGCATCTTTGTCATGGAGGCCCTGTCGGTCATTCTGCAGGGCGGGTTCTTT
>CBDVDF010000515.1:0-1531 GCA_965372675.1 uncultured Desulfobacterales bacterium | reverse complement strand
TGGAGCAGTCTCCATCCTACCGATCGATACCGCGCTGTGCGATACTACGTAAAGAAGTTGGACTCCGGATAACCGGTGGCGAAGGGGACAATGATACTCGTCTGTTTGCCCAGTATCTGGCACATGATGCCTTTGATATTTTGCAGCCGGATGTGATTTTGGCCGGGGGTATCCTGGTTTGTAAGCAGATTTCTGATATGGTTCGGGCCTTTGACAACTCGGTCCGGATGGTCCCGCATGGTATTCATGGCTTGCCTTTGGCCGGTTTTCTTCATGTGGCAGCCATTTCGCCAACGACCAACTGGCAGGAGCTGGTTATGACCTCACCAGGAATGACGCCTGAAGAAACGCTTGCTCCTGGAAAACGTCTCTTGAAAAATAAAGACGTGTTCAGGATAGAGGATGGTTCTATGTCCATTCCTCAAGGTCCGGGCCTAGGCCTGGATGTTGATGAAGCCGCGCTCGAACATTATCGGGTGGGGTAGGTCTTTTGCACTGATTACCGGTCGTTAACTTGTGAATTCTCCGATGTTCTTGACCAGCGTAATTCACACCAGGGATGGCAAAGGCCCATGGAGCTGTTTGTCGCCTGGAAGGAGGCCGGAGCCTTGGCTGAGATACATATATTTCAGGTGGGCCAGCATGGTTTCTTAGAAAAAGGGGGTGGTGCAGACCATTTTATGGACCGCCTGCAGGAGTGGATGAAGCTGAACGGGTGGCTGAACAAGGAACAATAGGATGCGATCAGAACCTTCCTGGCCTACTTAAAGATAACTTGGGGATTCTGGCGAGGGAGTTTGGTTGCATGTGCCTGTTTAAAAAGAAACTTTTTAAAACCAACATATAAATGGAAAGACTATCTATTAAAGACAAATTTACGAAAGAGGGTGTTCCCCAATTAGCAAGAGACAAGAGACTGTCCAGACGCCAGTTTACGAAGCTAGGAGCTCTGACCGGATTGGGAGGTCTTTTGGTTCCAGGGTCGACGGTACTAGCAACACCTTTGGCTGATGAACAGGACCGTATTCGATCCGGTAAGAAGTCTGATTTGATCATCACCAACGCAGACCAGTTTGTGGTAAATGTGCAAGACGAAGGCGAAGAGATACGGCGTGGTGAAGTCCGTCGGCATTTTGTTTATAAAATTACCACCAATTCAGGAATTACTGGCTACAGTTTCGGTCGTGGACATTCGGCCGATGATCTGCCGCGGGTTCGGGAGATCCTGGTTGGAAAGGATCCTTTCTCAATTGATCAGTTTATTGCTGAGGGCCTTTGCCAGGTCGGCAGTTGGGAACACGCAGTTTGGGATGTGCTAGGCAAGGCCTTGAACATGCCGGTTCATCGCTTACTGGGCGGAGCGGTACGGGACAAGATCCGGGTCTACTTGACCATCGTTTGGCCGGGCAAGGAAGATCAGTCAGATGTGCCGTTTGAGCGGCAGGCTGAAGATATCAAATTTTTCCAGGATAAAGGCTTTAAAGGTGTCAAGATCCGTTGCTGGCGGCCGAAGATCATGGACGATGTGGAA
>CBDVDF010000514.1:0-1531 GCA_965372675.1 uncultured Desulfobacterales bacterium | reverse complement strand
ATCACCATACCATACGATACCACTACGTGGTACAAAAAATGTCGGAAAAATATTTATGAGTTTCTTGTGGCCGGTACTAACTTGCTGGCCATTGCTTGACTGTTGAGGTTGAATAGTTACCTTTTGTCAAGTGGTGGCCGCATGGCGATAGAATGTCATGGAGTTGGGAATATATTTAAATCAGATCAGCGTACAGGCTGTTTTTTTTGGAGAAGGAGGATTACGAGATGCAAATGGAGAAACTTACTCATAAATCGCAGGCGGTGCTGCAGTCCGCCCAAGGGTTAGCCCATGATCTGGGCCATCAGGAGATATTATCGGCGCACCTTCTGAAGGCGATGCTGAACGAACCGGAGGGTGTCGTGGTGCCTGTTCTGCAGAAGATCGGTGCTGACCCGGATGAACTCCGGAATGGCATTGATCAATTGTTAGCCGGGGTGCCGGCGGTCAGTGGTTCAGGATTTGGCCAGGTAGCTCTGTCGGCAGGGGCCCATAAAATACTGGAGAGTGCTTTCAAAGTAGCCTCCGGGATGCAGGATCAGTACGTCAGTCTGGAGCATATCCTGCTGGCCATGGCCGAGGGAGGTGATCCCGGGGTAGCGGAGCTACTCAAGCGTCATGGTGTTGATCAGCCGTCATGTCTCAAGGCCTTGTCTGAGGTTAGGGGTAACCAGCGGGTTACAGACCAGGACCCGGAAGGGAAATACCAGGCCCTTGAGAAATATGCCAGAAATCTTACCGATGTGGCCAGGCAAGGGAAGCTGGATCCGGTTATCGGTCGGGATGATGAAGTACGCCGAGTGATCCAGGTCCTTTCCCGGCGAACCAAGAACAACCCGGTGCTGATCGGCGAACCGGGGGTTGGTAAAACGGCCATCATCGAGGGTCTGGCCCAGAGGATCGTCAATGGCGATATTCCTGAGTCTCTGCGTAATAAGCAGGTCATGGCCCTCGATCTGGGGTCGCTGATCGCCGGCGCCAAGTATCGGGGCGAATTCGAAGATCGCCTCAAGGCGGTCCTTGAGGAGGTCCAGGCCAGGGAAGGGGAGATAATCCTCTTTATTGATGAGATCCACACCCTGGTCGGCGCCGGGGCCGCTGAGGGGAGTATGGATGCCTCCAACATGTTGAAGCCGGCCCTGGCCAGAGGGGAGTTGCATTGTGTCGGCGCCACTACCCTCAATGAATACCGGAAGTATATTGAGAAAGATGCCGCCCTTGAGAGGCGGTTCCAGCAGGTTCTGGTCCTGGAACCCTCGGTAGAAGATACCATCGCTATCCTGCGGGGGATCAAGGAGAAATACGAGGTCCATCACGGGGTCAGGATCCAGGATTCGGCGACGGTCGCCGCCGCCACCTTGTCAGATCGTTATATTACTGACCGCTTTCTGCCTGACAAGGCCATCGATCTGATCGATGAGGCAGCCTCGAAACTACGGATCGAGATCGACAGTATGCCGACCGAGATCGATGAGATCGATCGGCAGCGGATCAAACTTGAGATCGAGAGAGGGGCCCTTAAAAAAGAGAA
>CBDVDF010000513.1:0-1540 GCA_965372675.1 uncultured Desulfobacterales bacterium | reverse complement strand
TTCGCCGGCTCCCAGGAGAGCAACCTGCGGAAATTCCTCGCCAACTCTCCCAGGGTCTATCAGTTCCAGCGGCAGAAAAACATCGACTTGGATAAGGTCACGCGCCTGATCCTCGTTGACACCCGCCAGGCTGGACGCATCGGTAACTTCTCGGAATGCTTGAACAATCCAAACATCTCAGTCCACATTTACGACCACCACCCGACCCTACCCGGCGACATCAGGGGTGATTTTGAAGATGTCCGACCGGTCGGCTCGACCTCGACGATCTTCACCCAGATCTTCCGGGAAAGGGCTATCGACATCGACAAGGAAGAGGCGACTCTCCTGGCGATGGCCATATACGAAGACACCGGTTCTTTCACCTTTGCCACCACTACTGCGGACGACCTCGAAGCCATGGCCTGGCTGCTGGGCAAAGGCGCCAACCTTCATGCCGTAGCCCAGTTCGTTTCCCAGGAACTAACCACCCGGCAGGTCTCACTGCTGCACGAGCTGATGAAACTGGCCACGACATATACGATCCACGGGGTGGATATCGTCGTCGCCAAGATCCAGTTTCCCGAATACGTCGATGAATTCGCCCTGATCGTCCGCCGCTTCATGATCATGGAGAATCTTGACAATCTCTTCACCCTGGCCGGAATGGGAGATAAAACCTACCTGATCGCCCGCAGCCGCATCCCGGAGGTCAATGCCGGGGAGATCGCCATCGATTTCGGCGGCGGCGGCCATGCCTCTGCCGCCTCGGCCACGGTCAAGGACATGACCCTGATCGAAGCGGAGGAGAAGCTGATCCACCTGCTTCACAAGCATGTAAGACCGGTCAGCATCGCCAGAGAGATCATGTCTGCGCCAGTCATTTCGGTCAAGCCCGAGGTCAGCATGAAAACAGCCAACCAGATCATTGATCGCTATAACGTCACCGTCCTGCCGGTAATAGATCGCAGCTCCGAAAAGAAAGAGATACTCGGATTGATCTCGCGCCGGGTGGTCGGCAAGGCCGTATACCACGGACTGGGCGACCTGCCGGTCAGCGAGTATATGACCACCGAGTTTGCAGTCCTCTCGCCGCTCGCCACCCTGGCCGACATCCAGGAACTGATCATCGAAAATCGCCAACGGTTCATCCCGGTGGTCGACAAGGGTTCGGTCCTTGGCGCCATCACCAGAACCGATCTGCTCAATCTCCTGGTCAATGACCCGGCCCATCTGCCCAAAAATCTCCTCGAACCACTTGAAACGCCATCGGTGGAAAGAAAACGCAACCTTAACAACATGATGGTCGAGAACATTTCCCGGCAGATCATCGTCCTCTTGCGGACCATCGGTGAAGTTGCCGAAAAAAACGGCTATACCGCTTTTGCCGTCGGTGGCTTTGTCCGCGATCTCCTGCTCCGCAAGCAGAACCTCGACCTGGACATCGTTATTGAAGGCAACGGGATCGACTTCTCGGAAAAACTGGCCAAAAAGCTGCATGGCAAGGTCCGTACCCATCAGAAATTCAACACCGCCGTGATCATCCTGCCGGACGGCTTCA
>CBDVDF010000512.1:0-1546 GCA_965372675.1 uncultured Desulfobacterales bacterium | reverse complement strand
GCGCAGGATCGATTTGATATAGCCATATCGATGGTCCGCGACAATTGCCTCGGGATAGGTCTCCATGGTATCCATCAGATGCCCGGCGACCTCCTCGACCCTGGATGCCAGAAAATCGACCAGTTCCTGCTGGTCATTAGCCTCGGCAAAGGCGCGGCCACTACTGATGACCTGCTCATCGTTTTCCAGGTATTTAAGGGCCAGCCAGCGGGCCGAGTAGGTATCGGTCAGGAAGGAGTTCTCTTCAATACAATCGGCCATTTCCAGGACAGCCCCGTCGATATCATCCCCGTATGAAAAGAGGGCCGGCTTCCACTCCTGGCCGGCCAGAGCGACCTCTTCGGCCACTTTCATCAACTCATCGACCCCCTCGCCGCTCCTGGCCGAGATCGCCACGACCGGCACATTCAACAAGGCGGCCAGTTTTTCAACTTCAATGGTAATACCGCGGTTCCTGGCCACATCGATCATATTCAGGGCGATAACGATCGGGATACCCAACTCAAGGAACTGGCAG
Organism: uncultured Desulfobacterales bacterium; assembly: GCA_965372675.1. GTDB lineage: Bacteria > Desulfobacterota > Desulfobulbia > Desulfobulbales > JAGXFP01 > JAGXFP01. Next base: position 1,029 of record CBDVDF010000512.1, on the reverse strand, counting down.
GTGAGATAGAGATGCCGTTCCAGGTTGGCGGCATCGGTGATATTGATAACTACCTGGGGCTTTTCATGGACCAGGAAATCACGGGCGACAACCTCTTCGACCGAGTAGGCGGTAAGGGAATAAGTGCCGGGCAGATCAACAACCTGGATCTCCCCTACTCGCGGACTCCGGTAAACGCCCTCTTTCTTTTCAACGGTAACACCGGGATAATTACCGACATGCTGCCGGGCTCCAGTCAAGCGGTTGAATAATGTTGTCTTGCCGGCATTAGGATTACCGGCAAGGGCTATTTTGGCATTATCTGGCATCTCAAGATCACTCGACCTCTACTTCTATATAGTCAGACTCATTATTCCTTAAAGTGAGGGTGCCACCCAGAACTCGCAAGGCCACAGGGTCATAGAGCGGCGCCCGGCCCTGAATGGTGACCTTGGTCCCCGGCACCAGTCCCATCTCTCTGAGCCGTCGGCCCAACTCACCGGCAACCTTGACGCTGACGATGATTCCGGACTGGTTCCTTTCCATCTGCCTGAGCATTATACGATTCAAAAAACACCTCACTTGATGTCACGATCAGCGGCCATCTCCTGCGAAACAACCAGAACTCTACACTAATAAGTAAGGCACAGGCCGGAGTCAACAGATTACTGATGATCTGGCCAATTAAAGTTCCCTTTGGTGGAGGACATCTTGAAGGCTCGAGATAAATACCCGCACACGACCACATGCCTAAGGTATTTATTCTTCCCAATGGCCAGCAAAGGATTTATTATATCCTTGCAAACAGATGCCGGGGCCGGAGATCCCGGCTCTGCCACCTATGCTCAGCAAATAACTCCCCGGAGACAGCCATGACAGACGCCAACAAACTACAGGCCGAAATCCAAAAGAGATCGCTAGCCAAACTCGGACCCCTGTTCAGCCGATACCAGCTCGACCACGACACCCTTGAATCAGCCCTCAAATGGAAATCGATCGTCCTGCTTCTCGGCAACTTCTCCTCGGGTAAATCCACCCTGATCAATGAAC
>CBDVDF010000511.1:0-1586 GCA_965372675.1 uncultured Desulfobacterales bacterium | reverse complement strand
ACAGCCAAGACACTCTTCAACATTAACCGGATCGGCTTTGCCGTCGGTCATCTCGAAAACCTGAGCCGGACAAGCGTTTACACATTCTTCATCACCTGAACATTTGTCTGTATCTACTTCTACCTGCCACATAACTAAACCTCCATAAAAAGTTTAATGATTTTAATAAGTTAACCAACACGCCCGGTTTCCGCTTTCTATTAACGTCACAGGGCATAATTACTAGCTAACACTCCTCTAATTCACCGCCGTTTTTTTGTCAATAAAAAACCATCCACACCAAGATAGTAGAAGCCGGAGCAAGGTTCATATTGACCATCGGCAACCGATATTTTACAGTGCGGCTCGATTAGAGATCAACAGCCCAAACAATAGGCACTTACACTCCCCATAGCAAGGCAGAAAAATGAAGTTAAAGAAAAAGAAAAAATCAAAAAACACCTCTCCCAGTCCGAAAGCAGTCACCCAGAAAAACGAACAGGCTATGGTCGCAGGCATTCTGGAGGGAAGCCCTGACGGCATCGGCGTGGCAGTGGTGCGGCTGGAGTGTGGCTGCCGGAAAATGGCCGCCGTTGACAAGGAAGGTGAACCGGCCAGCAAGGTTATCATCTATCGTGATTCAGCCATGGAGATCTGCGCTAAATGCAAAGATGACGACGGCGCCTTCAGTCGGGTCATGGAAGCATTCATCCACTGGTCCGATCCGGAACCGGAAGCGGATACCAGGCAGAAAATTGAATTGAAAGTTCTGGGTAACTACCCTCAGGCCTGATCTCTTTCCCTCTGGTAAGCCGCAGCGGCAGCTACCATCCCCGGGGCCCATTCAGTGGTGCCCAGGGCATGAACATGGGTATAAAGGGCAAGGGTGTTCTTGTAGACCAGCCCGTCTCGTCCGGCGGCAAAACCAATGCCCCGTTCCATTTCAAGGGCCAGTTCCCCTTCGTCTTCCGACCATTGATCAACCCGGCTGTAGCGGAACTCATGACCGCTTATTTCGGTGCCGATCTCATAGAAGGGATTCTCCGCTGAAACCTTCAGCCTAGTATAACCGTGGGCCTGCGGTTTCTTTTGCAGACTGAATGAGACCGGAAAAACATCGGCCAGCCTATAGCTCCGACCATCCACCTCCATATCGCGGCCAAGGTAGATAAGTCCCCCGCACTCGGCATAGATAGGTAAACCCTTGTTGGCCTGTTCCCGAACGGAAGCGAGAAAAGAAGTGTTGGCCGCCAATTCCCTGGCACTGGTCTCAGGGAAACCGCCGCCAATATAGAGGGCGTCAATTTCCGGCAGCTCCCGGGTGGTAAGGGCATTTACCTCAACAAGTTCAGCTCCCGCCAGACTCAATGCTTCGAGGTTTTCCTGATAATAAAACTGAAAAGCGGCATCCCTGATCACCCCTATTTTAACCCCGACACTCTTGACCGCTTGTACCTCCAGGGGCAGACAACGAACCTCCGCCATAACTTCCTGCAGTTTTTCTAGATCGAGATATTCTTCGGCCCGATCCGCCAAAATGGAAATCGCCTCGTCAGCCTGCTCATGCTCCGGCCCCGGGGTAATGCCAAGATGTCTCTGGGGGAAAA
>CBDVDF010000510.1:0-1587 GCA_965372675.1 uncultured Desulfobacterales bacterium | reverse complement strand
ATGGAGAATGTCGAGGTTAAGGCTCGTCTGGTCATGTACAAGGTCTGGGGTATGCAGAATAATGCGGTTGATTATTCCTACAACAATGGTATGGGCGGCGGCCCCTTTATGCTGAACTCTTTGGCCTTTGATGGCAGTTCAACACGGCAGCCCGAAGATAATATTCTGCGGGTTGATCGCGTCTTTATGAACTGGAATAATATTGGTGGTGCGCCGGTCTGGTTCTCGATCGGTCGCCGGCCGGTCACCGATGGTCCTCCTGCTCATATCCGCATGGGTGTAAGCAAGATGGCTACTCCGGTCAGTTATATGGACTATCCCTTTGACGGTCTTTCTCTCGGCTATGCTTACGAGAATCTTTTCGGTATCGAAGATCTGCCAGGTCGAGTCCGCTTTTGCTACGGCCGTGGTTTTGAGGCAGGTCCGACCGATGATGGTGGTGGCCTGAACGATGTGGACTTCGGTGGGATCAGTTGGGATGTTTTCAAGAAGGGCGACCGCTTCTTCAACTTCCAGTCTTTCGGGGCCTGGAATATGTTCAATGTTCCCGACAATATTAATTTTGTTAATCCGATCGAGTTTGCAGTTTGGGAAGATGATAACACTCAGTACAACCCGCTGGACCCCAGCATGGATCTGCTCCTGAACCGGGCCAATCTGGGCGATATCTATCACACTTCCTCGGTATATATGAGTAAGTATCAGAACCTGAACTATTTCGTCACTGCTGGTTGGAGCCATACTGTTGCCAGAGGCATGGACGAATTGGGTACCAGCTTGCTTGGCTCATGGTGGGATACCCCGGAAGATAAGGATGGTTATTCCCTGTATGCCGGTGTTCGCTATGATATGGATGATGCCGGCCTGAAACTGGGTGCAGAAGTGAACTGGGGTTCTGAGTACTGGATATCTTTTACCCCAGGTAATGACGATCTTTATGCCGCCAAATTGGCTACTCGCGGTAACGTAATGGAGTTTTACCTGATCAAAGACATCAATGGAGGCGAGAAGATCTCTGCGCTATCAAGAGCGTTTATTCGTCTTGGATACCAACACTATGAGTATGACTACACCGGTTCCGGCTTCTGGCTTGGCGCACCGCAAGACATCGATCAATTAGCCAGTGATCCTCTGGCAGCCCAGTTCTATGTCCCGGTTGATTCAATGGATCAGGTCTATCTGACCCTTGAAGCATGGTTCTAAAAAGCAGTAAGCAGTAAAAGCTTTTCTTCATCCTTGGAAGAGGGAGTGGCCTGACGGTTGATCCCTCTTTTTTTTATTGGTTGACCGCAATTATCAATTCTCTGCCATATAGGGGAAAACAGCGAGATCGAAGGCTCCAGAATCGTCATCGCGAGGAGCAAAGCGACGAAGAGATCTCTCGGTTATAGAGTGTCATTTGGAACGCTTCACCTCTGAGGTACAAGGTGCCACTTGTGGAGTGCTACCTCGACGGCAGGAGAAATCTTGAACTCGGCTGGTGATACTATCCAGAAAGATTTCTCACTTCGTTTCGAAATGACAAGTCCCTATCCTGTTATCTCAGACATCTCTCGTGTCATCTCGAACGGCGCAGCCGGAGAGATC
>CBDVDF010000509.1:0-1589 GCA_965372675.1 uncultured Desulfobacterales bacterium | reverse complement strand
CCCATGGACAATCCGCAAAAATACCTGCGATCATTCTATATGTTCGACTATATCGGCGGCCGCTACAGCGTCTCTTCGATGGTCGGTGGGGTGATGCTTTCCTTTGCGATGGGGGTCGATAATTTTCGGGACTTTCTGCACGGCGCCAACCTGATGGACCAGGCCGCGGAAGAAGAGGAGATCAGGAAGAATATCCCCCTGCTGCTGGCCCTGATCGGCATCTGGAACCGCAACTTCCTGAACTGCGACACCCTGGCCATCCTCCCGTACAGCCAGGCCCTGATCCGTTTTGTCGCCCACCTCCAGCAATGCGACATGGAAAGCAACGGCAAATCGATAAATCGCCAGGGCCAACCCCTTGATTACCAGACCGGTCCGATCATCTGGGGAGAGCCGGGCACCAATGGCCAGCATGCTTTTTACCAGTCTCTCCATCAGGGCACCACTATAGTACCGGTCGAGTTCATCGGCTTCCGCCAGAGCCAGTACAATGAAGACATGGTCCTGGCTGGAACCAGTTCCCAGGAAAAACTGGCCGCCAACCTGCTGGCCCAGTCACTGGCCATGGCCGGCGGCAAAAAAGACGCCAACCCTAACCGCAGTTTTGCCGGCAACCGGCCGTCTTCACTGCTGATCGCCGACCAGCTGACCCCGGAGACCATGGGGCAGTTACTGGCGATCTATGAAAACAAGATCGCCTTTCAGGGCTTTATCTGGAACATCAATTCTTTTGACCAGGAAGGCGTCCAACTGGGCAAAGTCCTGGCCAACCGCCTGCTCGACCTGATAGCCGGCAAAGACACAGCCAGACCGGATCTTGACCAGACGGCTATGACCATGTTGCGTAAAACCGGCTTCCTGAAATAAGATCAGGAGTGACGAAACAGGCCCCGGCACCAGAGCTTCCACAAAAATCATCTGATCGCCACTAAAGCTCTATCAGTTTTTGCGTTACAATCGGGCAAGTCATCGAAGTCGCAGTTTATGCCCGCGGGTGCTATCTGCTTCACTTCGTTCGCAATGACGTTCTTTGAATGAGGTCCCATGGTAATCAGAAAGATTATCCGGCTAAAATTCTTAGCCTGACTATTAAATGTTGAATCATTTCTTTAAATAAACTAGTAATATAAATAATAATATTTGAGGGTTAACAACTTATGGCTGGAATTGAACATCGCGAGAGCGAAAGAACGGACACACTTAATCTTGTTGATTATGTAGTGCTTTCCAAATCGGGCGAGCCGCTCAATCGGGCTATGGCTCGTACTTTGAACGTCAGCGAGAAAGGGATCCTGCTGGAAACCCACCTGCCTTTCGAGAAAGGCCAGGAGTTGTTACTGACCATCGGCCTGAAAAACAACCTTTTTGAATTCAAGGGCCGCATTGTCCATACCGAGAAGCGGGAAGACGATGTTTTCGGCTACGGCATTGAGTTCATTGATATGTGCGATAAAGGCATGACCGTTTTAACCGAGTTCCTGACCGCCTTTAACGAAAAGAACAGCTAACTTCTCACCTCTTTTCAACTATCATTCAATACAAACGCTCGAACCTTTCCCAGAAATCCGGGAAGGATTTGGCTACACAGC
>CBDVDF010000508.1:0-1590 GCA_965372675.1 uncultured Desulfobacterales bacterium | reverse complement strand
GGTAATCACCAGCAACCCGACCTTTCTGGTTTACCAGAAAATGGTCCAGGCCCGGGGCGGGGTTAACCGGATCGTCCCCTTGCAGGAAGGAGTATCGGAGACGATTGCCGGTCATGGCGGCGGCGATTCCCTGGGGGTTGGCCACGATCTGGACCGGATCATTTCGATGATCAATGCGCGGACCAGACTGATTTTTCTTGATAATCCCAATAATCCCACCGGCGTGGTTTTCGGGCCCGAGGCCTTCGAGGCCTTCCTGACCAAGGTTCCCGAAGAGGTGATCGTCGTTCTTGATGAGGCCTATGTCGATTTTGTTGCACCGGCGGTCAGGATAGATGCCCGCAAATACCTGAATGGACCCACTCCGGTTGTGGCGCTCAGGACCTTTTCGAAGGCCTATGGCTTGGCGGGACTGAGGATCGGTTATGGTCTGATGAATAAAGAGATCGCCGGCTACCTGCATCGGGTCCGTCAGCCGTTCAACGTTAACCTGCCGGCCCAGATCGGCGCCCTGGCGGCCCTCGATGACGACGAGCATTACGACCGGACCATGACCCTGAGCCGGGAGGGGATCAGCTGGCTGACTGGCCAGATCTCGGAACTTGGCTGCCGGGTCTTTGATACCCACACTAATTTTTTCCTGGTCGATGTCGGCTTTGATTGCCGTAAATTGTATGAAAAAATGCTTCAAAAAGGGGTGATCATCCGACCGATGGCCGCTTACGGTTATCCTCAATATATCAGGATCACGGTAGGACTTCCTGAAGAGAACAGCCGCCTGGTCGCTTCTCTTGGCGAGGTTCTTGCCGATCTGAGAAATTCCTGATGGCAGCTATTCCTATAGTCACGATCGACGGTCCATCCGGAGCCGGCAAGAGCACGATCAGCCAGCTCCTGGCGGCCCGGCTCGGTTACGCCTATCTTGATACCGGCGCCATGTACCGGGCCGTGGGGCTTAAAATGGTCCGCACGGCGATTGATCACGATGACCGCAAGGCCCTGGCCGCGCTGCTGGCCGGGATAAAACTGGAGCTGCAGGCAGACGGAGGCGAGACCCGGGTCATTCTGGATGGTGAGGATGTCTCGGCGGAGATCCGCAGCCCGGAGATGTCGATGATCGCCTCCAGGGTTTCGGCCATTCCGGAGGTCAGGGGAAAGCTTACCGCCCTGCAGAGGGAGATCGGCAGTCAGGGCAGGATAGTCGCCGAGGGGCGGGATATGGGCACGGTGGTCTTCCCGGAGGCAGCCTGGAAATTTTTTCTCGATGCCACTCCTGAAGAGCGGGCGACGAGAAGGGTGCTACAGCTCAGTGAAAAGGGCCAGACGGTCGACGAGGCTGAGACCCTGGCCATGATCATTGAAAGGGACCGGGCCGACAGCAGTCGGGCTCTGGCGCCATTAAAACCGGCCAAGGATGCCCTCCTGGTTGATTCGTCGAGCCTGAGCATTGACGAGGTTGTTGCTCTGATGATGGAAAAGGTCGGTAACCCGGATAATTTCACAAGCCGAGATGCCGGATAGACAAAGTGTAAGGTGATTGAGCTATACTTTAGTATGCGAAACGCCTTACACTGCAGGCTATACGGATGT
>CBDVDF010000507.1:0-1592 GCA_965372675.1 uncultured Desulfobacterales bacterium | reverse complement strand
AGAAAACCGGCCGCCGTGGCCTTCTCTCTTTCGCGGTCATAAAGTTGCCGGCAGGTCGTTTTATGAAAAAGGAACTGGTCTGAACTGTCAGTAGGCTGCGCTGAAACCATAACCTTCGGCCTTTCGCCATCTTCGGTGGCCGGAGCGGGGCATGGCACACCGCTTACTTCCAAATCTCCGGTCCTGTCAAGCAACAGCCGGACCCGTTGCTCCCCGCCAGCGGTATTTCCGGCCCCAACCTCTGCCAGAGCCGCAGTGATCTCATCCCTCCGGAACGGGAAGCCCCAGTATGTGGCTGAACTCTCCAGCCTTTCGAGATGACGCTCAAGCAGCCAGAAACCCTGGCCGGGACGATAAATGATCGTCTCGATAAGTTTGAATTCAGGGAAAGGCGCGGTCAGAAAACGCCCCTTCAGGCAGCATTCATCCCATTCGCCAGCCGGGTCGGAGTCATAGACGATCCCGGAGCCGATCCCCATCTCGCCATGCTCCTTATCGAGGACGACCGTGCGGATCGGGACATTGAAAACCGCCTCGCCATCCGGGCCAATGAAACCGATGCCACCGGTGTACACCCCTCTCGGGCCACCCTCAAGCTCACGGATTATCTCCATGGTCCTGATCTTGGGGGCACCGGTGACCGAACCACAGGGAAAGATCGCCCGAAAAAGTTCAGCCAGGGTGACGTCCGACCGCAACTGCCCCCTGATGCTCGAAGTCATCTGGTGGAGGGTTTCGTAGGTTTCGATATCGAACAGGGAAACCACCTCGACCTTGCCCGGCAGACAAAGCCGACCAAGATCGTTGCGGAGCAGATCGACGATCATGACATTTTCACTGCGGTTCTTGATATCAGTGGCCAGACTTCCCCGGAGCTGCAGATCTTCGTCAAGGCCGGGGGCCCGGCGGCTGGTCCCTTTCATCGGTCGGACCACGCAATCGTCGCCTTTTTTCCTGAAAAAAAGCTCCGGGGAAAAAGAAAGAATCCGCTGCGAACCGTTCCTGATCAAGGCGCCGTAGGAAACACTCTGGTTGCGGCGCAGGGTCCGGTAGAGATCGCCATCTGAGCCGCTATAGCCGAAAAGAAGCTTCAGGGTGTAATTGACCTGATAAGTGTCACCGGACTCTATGTATCTTTTGATCCTGGCAATTTTCTGCAGATAATCATCTTTATCTTCACTGAAAAGCAGATCGCTGATCCGGCAGGCCGAGCTGGATAAAGGCACGGAGTCAACCAGCTCCGGCCAGGGTGGGCGACCGATAAAATCATCGATCCGGTGATCATAGATGAAGGGGGCGGCGTAAACTCCGAATTCGGCCAGGCTCCGGTCTCCGGGAGGGATCAAGCCGGCCAGGACCGGTTCCAGCCGATAGCCGAACTCATAGGAGAACCAGCCAGCCAGGTAACGCCCCTGATCAAGATGCTGCTGGGCCCGGCCCAGAAAGTCGACCGGATCATCTTCCGGCCTGCAGACCAGTCGGTCGGTCGGGGCGAGAAAAAGGTAGGAGAGATAGTTTTCTTCGTTGACTCTGGTGGTTTCAAGAAAAACAAACTGCTCCTCCCCGGCCAGCTGCTCAAGGATGGCGGCGAG
>CBDVDF010000506.1:0-1605 GCA_965372675.1 uncultured Desulfobacterales bacterium | reverse complement strand
ATCCAGGATTTACTCTTGGTGTTTTTTACTGGATCCCGGCTAAAAACATGCCGGGATGACGAGCATTGGAATCTAAATATCAATAAAGAGGCTGTTGCAAAATTCTAACCGGACATTACTGGGTCTCTCTGACAAAAAAATCCCGTAGCAGACCATCTGGCTACGGGATTTTTTTTAGTGCTTTGATCTCTGTGCAGCTATTTGCGTAACTTCTCCAGCCAGTAGTCCATCTGTTTGCCGGCTGCTTCTCGGCCGCCTAGACCGAAGGAGAGGGCGATGGTGACTGCGACTGCGCCTAGGATCAGGCCAAAGGCCAGGTTGACAATGTCATCGGCGATACCCATTGCCCGTAAACCCATGGCAATGGCCAATCCTACTATAGCGATGCGGACAACCATGGCAATGCCCTTGTTTTCAGGGGTCTTGCTCAGGGTGGTATAGGCCAGGCCGGCAACAAAATTACCGACAACCAGAATAACCAGGCCGATCAGGATCTGACTGGCGAAACTCAGAACTTCCCTGAATATTTCAGATAATTGCGGCATGGCCAGTTGCTCGACCGCCGAGACCAGGGCGGCGAGCATTATGAAGAAAAAGGCGACGTTACCGCATAGTTTGGAGAAGGAGGTCTTTTCGCCGATAAACCCCTGCAGGCAGATCTTCTCGGGTAGGCTGTCGGTGCCGAGGTTCTGGAGGAGTTCGATGATGGTCGCAGTAACGAAACGGCCCACTACGTAAGCAATGGCCAGGATCAGGGCGGCAGCCAGGATCTTGGGGATGGCGATCAGCAGGGCGGCCAGCATCTCGGTGGCCGGTACGGAAATGGCCTCGATCTTCAGGGCATCGAGGGCCGAGATCAGGACCGGGATGAAGATAACAATGAAGACGATCTGAGCCAGCAGACTGGAAAGTGACATTTCGGTGCTGAGGCCCAGTTTTGGTGATAGATTGTCCAGGCCTTTGGCGAGGACTTCCACTGCGCTGGCGACGATCTTGGAGATAACGTAGCCGACAAAGGCGATCAGCAGGGCGGCAACTATGTTCGGGAAGATAGACAGGAAGCTGTTGAACATATTCATGACCGGGTCGAGGACCCCTTTTACGCCCAGGACGTCCAGGGTCAGCAGCAGGACCCAGAGCACCGTAATGAAATAGACCAGGTTGGTGGCGAACTGTTCGAGGCTGATTTCTTTGCCTGTTTTGGCTGACAGTTTTTCATCAACCTTAAGTTTGGCGAGCAGGGCCTTGGTGCCCTTTTTAAGCAGGCCGGCAATGAAGAATCCCAGCAGAAAAACCAGCAGGGCCCCGAAGGCGCTGGGTAGGTATTTCCCGAGGGTTTCGAGAAGCGGGTCCAGGAACTGTCGTACGGTTTCCATTGTTTGTCCTCCTTAGATTAAATATCGGTTGGCTACTATATATTTTAAGTACTTTAGCTCACTTAATACTTCTCGGTTAATATGATCCTCTGCCAGGCAGCAAAACCCGAGCCCTCTGGAGGCGCTTTTACTTACCAGAAAAACCTTGCTCAGGCCTGGTGCGTTTCGTCGAGATAACCCGTTTCCTCGAGGTGTCTTTTGATTTCATCCGGGGAGAAGCCGATCTTGG
>CBDVDF010000505.1:0-1606 GCA_965372675.1 uncultured Desulfobacterales bacterium | reverse complement strand
ACCCGCTGCCTCTCGCCACCGCTCAGTTGATCAATCCTCCGGGCTGCCAGATGGGCGATCTCAGTAAATTCCATGGCCTGCTGGGCTATCTGTCGATCCCGATCTCCCTCCACCTCGAGGATGCCCAGATGCGGCGACCTGCCCATCAAGACAGTCTCCGCCACTGTAAAGGGGAACTCGATCGGCACCTGTTGCGGTACTACCGCCACCGATTCCGCCAACTGCCGACGGCTGTATTCAGCTATAGGCCTGCCGAGGATCTCGATCTCACCACTGCCCCTGACCAGCCCGGCCAGGGCTTTTAGAAAAGAGGTCTTGCCGGTGCCATTCGGGCCAATAATAACCACAAACTCTCCCCGGGAAACGGTCAGGGAGACGTCCTGGAGAACCCTGGTCTTGCCATAGCTGAGATTTAAGTCTCGGACCACCAGCGCCTTCATCGATTCGTCCTCCAGAGGAGGAAGATGAAAAGAGGCGCGCCAACCAGGGCAGTAACGATACCCACCGGCAACTCTCCGCCAGCCGGAATGCTCCGGGCCAGCAGATCGCAGATGATCAGAAAAGAACTGCCGCCAAGGATTGAGGCCGGGATCAACAGTCGATGATCAGCCCCGATCGCCAGTCGCAGAACATGGGGAATAACCAGACCGACAAAGCCGATCAGCCCGGAATGACAAACCGCGATACTGACCATAAAAGTGGTCGCCAGCAGCAGCAGATAAGTAACCAGTTTTACATTAACGCCCATCACCGCAGCGTTCTCCTGGCCGGTAAGCAACAGGTTCATCGGCCGCGCCATCACAAAAATAAGGATAAAACTCGGTAAGACGGTCAGCAGCAGAGGCAATTGCGCACGGGAGAACATCGAAAGATCACCCATCAGCCAGAAAAGAATATTCTGGATCTGGGTGTTTCTGGTCAGCGAGATCAGGAACATGATGATCGCCCCACAGAGGGCATTCATCATCACCCCCCCCAAAAGCAGGGAATCACGCCGCATTACCGACTTGCCGGCTGCCAGCATCAATACCAGGGCCAGGACCAGCATACTGCCGCCGAAAGAGGCCAGAGCTACCCCCGGGAAAGGAGAGAAACCGAGCAGCATGGCAATAATGGCGCCTATCGCCGAACCGCCTGAAACGCCAAGGATGTAAGGCTCTGCGAGGGGATTGCGAAGCAGGGCCTGAAATACTACCCCACCCAGAGCAAGGGTCGCACCAACAACTGCCGCCAATACCACCCGGGGGAAACGGATCTGCCAGATGATGGCGGCAGTTACGGAATCGGGATCAACCTGGCCCCGAAACACCCTGATCATTTCCGCGAAGCTGATCTCTGTAGAGCCCAGGGAGATGCCCAACCAGAAAGCAACAAGTAGCAGTGCCCCCAAAACCACAACTATCATGGGCAACCGACTGTTTATCGAAGAAAGTTCACTCTTCACTCTGATCTCCAAAGAGCTCCGGATGAATTATCCGGGCAAAAGCCTCAAGACCGTCGATCAGCCGCGGGGTTGGCCGGTCAACCAGGCTGGCATCTATGACATGGACCCGGTTGTTTTTCACGGCCGGAATTTGTGGCCAGCGAAACCAGCCGGCCTTTAATG
>CBDVDF010000504.1:0-1608 GCA_965372675.1 uncultured Desulfobacterales bacterium | reverse complement strand
GCTGCCAGTATACTTCCAGAAGTTGTCGGTAACTTACCCTCTCCGGATCAAAGAGGATCTCCACGGCCTCGATATGCCCTCCGGCCCCGTAATCACTATATGTAGGATTGCCGGAGGTCCCCCCCGTGTAACCGGAGCTTACTGAGCTAACCCCCCCGAGTTGCTCGAATGGTTTTTCCATGCACCAGAAACAACCTCCGGCAAAGATCGCTTTTTCATATTTTACTTCTGCCGCAACTGTTGAAGAAGCCGCCGCAAAGAGAAAAATCAACGTTCCCAGAAGCAACGGCAAGTAAGTAATAATATTTTTCATTGCAAGTCTCCTTATTCCTGTCAAAACAGTAATCATTATTATTAAAATGTGTAGGAATGGAACTAAGTATTATTAAAGAACGAGAAAAGGGCAGGTTGCCATGCCAGGTCTTTATGGTTATCTTCTCGCTTCCGCTCTTATCTATTGAGATCAGAAGCCAGGAGACAGTATCCAGGAGTCAGAATGTTCTCTGCCGGCTTTTGTTGGAAAAAATAGATGACCTGAAACCACAATAATTCAACAACCTATTCAACCATAAAAGTTGAGTATTCAAGTTGTAATGAGGAACCAGATGATCGCCAAAGAACATATTGTCAAACAGGATTATGCCGCACTGGATCTCCCGGAGGTGCTAGGGGCGCTTTTTCATCCGAGCGAAATTCAGCGTACCACTCCCCCCGCCGGCTGTATCGATCATGATCTTGAAGTTGAAGACGGGGTCAGGATCGGCGTTCGTTTCCATCTGCCGGCAGAAAAAGATGGACCGAACATCCTTTTCTTTCATGGCAACGGTGAAGTGATAAGTGATTATGACGAGGTCGGGCCCAATTATACCGCTCTCGGTCTGGGATTTATCGTGGTGGATTATCGGGGCTATGGCTGGAGTGGTGGAGTGCCCTCGGCTACTTCGATGATCAGGGACAGTTACCTGATTTTTGATCATGTCCGTGAATTTCTGGCCTCGGAAGGACGGGACGGGCATTTGCTACTGATGGGCCGATCCCTCGGTTGCGTACCTGCTCTGGAACTGGCGGCCTTCGAGCATAGCCAGATGGCCGGGCTGATCATCGAGAGTGGCTTTGCCAATACCTCTCCCCTGTTGAAGGCAATGGGGGTCGATGTCGATTCGTTGGGGATCAACGAGGAGAACGGTTTTGGCAACCTCTTGAAGATCGAGGCCTTTACTAAGCCGGTGCTGATCCTGCATGCCCAGAACGATCAGGTAATTCCGATCAATGAGGCAGCTGAACTGCATGCCCAGTGCGGCTCGGCCAGCAAGGAACTGCAGACGATCCCCGGGGCGGATCACAATAACATCCTGCAGGTGACCGGCCGCCTTTTTTATGAGGTAATAAATCGTTTCTGCCGTAAGGTCGGTCGTCCGGCCCGTCGGAAAAAATCTGGAGTCAGGTAGGTTGTCGTTGATTCGTTCGGGTTTTCGGTTTTAAGGTTTGAGCCACGTCTTTCAGTTGGGTAGCGTTCAGCTAGCAGTCGCCGCAGTTGCTATGGGTTGTTTTCTTGAATATCGAGGTCACCAGGATTGTCGAAGGAGGTAAGGGAGCGCCAGCGACACT
>CBDVDF010000503.1:0-1612 GCA_965372675.1 uncultured Desulfobacterales bacterium | reverse complement strand
GTCAAGGGTCCAGAGCAGGTAGCCGGGCTTGATCCGGTACATGGTGGAGCAGAGGCACTGGAAGGGGGACAGTGAGTGAATTTGCTTGTCAGGGAACTGTTTGCGCAGCCGGTTGACCAGGTTGATCTCGGTACCGACTGCCCAACTGGTGCCCGGCGCTGAATCCCTGATCGTGTTGATGATAGTCTCAGTGGAACCGTAATGGTCTGCCTTGCTGACCACTTCGTGCGAACATTCCGGATGAACGATGATCTTGATGGCGGGATCTTTCTGTCTCCAGGTATCGATCTGGCCACCGTTGAACTGCATATGTACTGTACAGTAACCGTCCCAGAGGATGATCTTCGCTTTCTGCAACTGCTCAGGGGTATTGCCGCCCAGCGGTTCCTCCCGGCGCCAGAGCACCACTTCATCGGCGGGGATACCCAGGGCATAGGCTGAATTGCGACCCAGGTGTTCATCCGGGAAGAAGATGACCTTGTCGCCTTTTTCCAGGGCCCAGGTCAGGACCCTTTCGGCATTGGATGAGGTGCAGACCGAACCGCCTTTTTCTCCGACAAAGGCCTTGATCCTGGCCGAGGAGTTGACGTAGGTTACCGGCACGATGGAGGCGCCTTTGGTTACGGCGGACAGGTCATCCCAGGCGAACTCAACATCTTCGATGCTGGCCATGTCGGCCATCGGACAGCCGGCCCGCAGGTCCGGCAGAATGACGATCTGGTCGTCACCGGTCAGAATGTCGGCGGTCTCGGCCATGAAATGGACCCCGCAGAAAACGATATATGGTGTTTTCTGCTCGGAGGCGGCCCGGGCCAGTTTCAGCGAGTCGCCGACCAGATCGGCGAACTGAAAGACCGCCTCCTGCTGGTAATGGTGACAGAGGATCAAAAGATCATCGCCCAGCTCAATTTTGCGCTGGGCGATTTTTTCGATCAGTATTTCTTCTTTTACTTCCAGGTAGGATGGATCCAGATCCACCTGCGGTATGCTTGACATCTTGTTCTTCCAGTATTGGCGGTTAAACCGCCGGAATTATTTGATTATTTAGTCAGTCGAACCCAGTTGGCACAGGGACCCTTGTCCCCTTCGGTCTCTCCGAAAGTGACCTCGTCACCGACGTTAAGTTTGTCGATATCGATATCTTTAAGCGAATTCTCGTGAAAATATATCTCTCTGCCGTCGCCGGTTGCGATGAAGCCGAAGGACTCGACCGGGGAAACGGTTTTGATGGTTCCGGACAGGTTGCTGGTACTTTCCGGTTCGGGGCTCTTGATGCTCTGCCTTTTCTTGCGCTGCATTTCTTTGAGCTGAAGACCAAGATTGTCGAAGGCTTTTACCAGAAGGGGCTTTACGGCTTCACCTTTTCTCTTGACCACCAAAGTGTCGTTAGGGACAGTTGCAACCAGACGCACTTCGTAACCACCTTGTTTATGGTTGGCCGTGCCCTGGATAGCGACTCTCAGGTTATGCACCAGGCCGGGGTGATGCCTGACAAGACGGTCTTTCTCAACATCGATCTTGCTTTGCCATGATTTACGGATTTCCACATGACGTCCTTCAACCTGAATCTCCATAGATATACCTCCGTAGGGGTTAACGAACAATCGCGGCT
>CBDVDF010000502.1:0-1634 GCA_965372675.1 uncultured Desulfobacterales bacterium | reverse complement strand
ACCACACTTTTTCCACCCCCGCCACCAAGGCCTGCCACGATTATCGCTTTTGTCATTTTTTCTTTTACCTTGTATCTCTTATTAACTATGTGCCGTAAGTTATATTGAGCGTTCAGCTAAACAATTATCTACAAACTGTCTTTCAATTGTCGTTAGTTTTATATAACAACACTGGCTGATCCGTTTCGTTGACCAACAAAACTGCCGACGATTAACAGACTCCCAACATCTGATGATTGACAGACAGAACCTTCGGACCCTTCTTTTAGTATCTTTTACCCTCGAACCCTAGACCCCTGGGAACCTTGGACCCTCGACACCTTGAACCCTTTCTTCATCACATTATCTCCAGCTCAAATTCCCGCAATTCCTTGATTTTATCCCGCAGCCTGGCTGCCTCTTCAAAAGCCAAAACCTTGGCGGCCTTCTGCATGTCGTTCTCCAACTTCTTAATATCCCGTCGCAGATCCTGCAAGCTGTGGTATTCCATAACAGGTTCTGCAGCTTCAGCAACCACGGTAACATAATCCTGTTCATACACTGAGGCCATGATATCCTTAATGCTCGTTCGGACAGTCTCCGGCGTAATATTATGCTCCTCGTTATATGCACCCTGGATACTTCTTCTCCTGGTGGTCTCGTTAATGGTTCGCTGCATGGAGCCGGTAATCTCGTCTCCATAGAGAATAACCGTGCCCCCTATATTCCTTGATGCCCTGCCGCAGGTCTGAATCAATGAACGATCACTTCTCAGAAAACCTTCCTTGTCTGCATCCAGGATGGCCACCAGGGAAACCTCAGGGATATCCAAACCTTCCCGCAGCAGATTAATGCCGATCAGCACATTAAATTTTCCCTGGCGCAGCTCGCGGATCAGCTCCATACGCTCCAGGGTTTTAATGTCGGAATGCAGGTACCTGACCCTGACTCCAAGGTTCTCGTAATATTCTGTCAGGTCCTCTGACATGCGCTTGGTAAGCGTGGTAACGAGGACAGCCTCTTTTTTTTCGGTTCGTATCCTGATCTCTGCCAGAAGATCATCAACCTGGGTGGTGGCCGGCCGTACTTCGATAAGCGGATCTATCAACCCTGTGGGCCGGATAATCTGCTCTACAATCTTGCCTTCCGCCTGCTCCAGTTCAAAATTCCCGGGTGTTGCGGAAACATATATGACCTGGTTAATTCTTTGCTCAAACTCATCAAATCGCAGTGGCCGGTTATCAAGGGCGGATGGCAGCCTGAAGCCATACTCTACCAGTGTTTTCTTGCGCGAACGATCCCCCCGGTACATGCCGTGCAGCTGCGGCACACCGATATGACTTTCATCTATAAACAGGACAAAATTATCCGGGTAATAGTCAAGCAGGGTGGGAGGTGGCTCACCGGGGGCCTTGCCGGTAAGATGACGGCTGTAGTTTTCAATACCGTTGCAGTAGCCAAGTTCACCGATCATTTCCAGATCGAACAGGGTGCGCTGTTCCAACCGCTGCGCCTCAACCAACCTGTTTTCATGCTCAAAAAACTTTAACCGGTCCTTTAATTCATCCATAATTGTCAGTCGGGCTTTAGCCAGCCGTTCCGTTGAGGTGACAAAATGGCTGGAGGGGAATACGGTCAACTCCGTCAGTTGGCCG
>CBDVDF010000501.1:0-1638 GCA_965372675.1 uncultured Desulfobacterales bacterium | reverse complement strand
TAAATCATCAAGATACATTCTAATAGGGCCGTTATTATTCCCTCTGTAATATATAAGAAAAATATTGTTCTACTCTGTTCGCAATACTTAGCAACTGCGGGAATTTTTGTAAATCTTTTCTTGTCTTGCTGGTGAATGTTTTTTTTAACCTTTGTCTGGCAGGGGTTTACAGGCACTCATCAAGAATGTGCGAGATGGTGTCGAGGTCGTACTCCTTGAGCCGCCAAGCTTTGGCAAGGGCCAGGGCATTTTCGGCTATCGGTTCGATCTCTTGGCTCTGGATATCAAGTTCCGACAATGATACGGGGCTACCGATCTTGATGAACCATTTTTTCAGGAGCTCCACACCCCGGCTGGCAACTTCACCATTATCATCTCCATCGATAGCGAAGATCCGTCTGGCGAATTGAGCGAACCGGTCAGGGGATTTTGTTGCCCGCCAGGACATCCAGGCCGGCATGACCACCGAAAGACCGGCGCCGTGTGGGACATCGTATAGAGCACTTAGAGAATGTTCGATCATGTGCATCGGGAAGCCAACCATACCCAAGCCGGCACCGGTCAGGCCGTTTAAGGCCAGGGTAGAACACCAGATCATCTCAGCCCGGGCGTTGTAATCCTCAGGATCCTCCAGAGTTCGCTCACAACTTTCCATGGTACTGAGCACCAGCCCTTCCATCAGGCGGTCCTGGACCTGGGTGCATGGGTCACTGGTCGTGAAATAGAATTCGAGGATATGGGCGATCACGTCAACAGCACCATAGGCCGTGTAGTTACGGGGTACGGTAAAAGTGGCGGTCGGGTCGAGGATAGAGACCTCGGGTTTAAGGAGTTGGTTGCCGGTACCGAACTTATAGCCTTTCTCCTCGTTGGTTAGCACCATACCGCCGTTCATCTCCGAGCCGGCGGCGGCGATGGTCAGCACACAGGTCAGGGGCAGTTTGGCTTTGACCCCCTTTTTCCCTTTGAAGAAGAGCCAGACATCGTGATCGACCAGAGCTCCGGCACAGATCGCTTTGGCACTGTCGATGACACTGCCGCCGCCTACGGCGACCACGACCTCAACCTCGTTGTCTTTGGCCAATCTGATCCCTTCTCGAACATGATTGAGGACCGGATTGGATCTGACCCCTGGATGTTCAATGATCTCGAGTCCCGCTTCGTTAAGCGAAGAGACGACCTGGTCGTAAATACCGTTCTTTTTAATGCTGCCCGAACCATAAACGAGCAAGACCTTTTTGCCGAAGGCGGCGGATTCCCGGCCAATTTCGGCAATGGTCTCCCGGCCAAAGATTATCTTGGTTGGTAAGTGAAGTACGAAATTTTGCATTCTCTCGGTTAGATCCTCAGGTAATTTTCAGGAAATTCCAGCATCGGTATAGAGCCAGAGCAGGGCATCGTGCATATCGGTGAATACCTCGAGCTTATATGGCAGTTTGTGGGTCTCGAGGTATTTGCCGACCTGCTGGCCAAGGTCCATTTCAAATTCTGATGAAAAGATAAGGGCAGTTTTGTCGCTCGCCGGTCGATGAGAATTATTTTCGTTGGCAGTCCAGGCTATCTTCTTGAGGTCAGAGGAGGAAATATCTCTGGCGCTGGCGTTGGTGAAGTCCCAGATGACCATACTGGTTGAAAGCG
>CBDVDF010000500.1:0-1646 GCA_965372675.1 uncultured Desulfobacterales bacterium | reverse complement strand
GATCATATGACTATGACTTCTAACATTTTGCTCAACCAGTTGGTGATTTTCATCGTTTTCTCCTACTTCCAATGATCTTGCATCTTGTCTAACTCTTTGACGACAGCCAGCTCAAGAGGGGTTGGTTCATGCGCCATGGCGGCCAGCGTTTTTTCCCTGAGGCGCTCTTCAAAGACTTTGGCGCCCTTAGCCTGCCAGACATCATATATGCTCCGGTCGAACAGGTCCGAGTACCAAACTATTTTAAAATTTTCGGCGGTATGGTTTTCCTGTAGATAATTCCCGCCGGGGCCGACTTTGTCGATCAGATCGACGACCACCGTCTCCCGGCTGACTTCGATTCCCTGCATGAACTGATTGACCATGCAGAGGATTTCATTGACCAGGACCATATAGGCCGGCGATACCAGCGACCCGTGATCCAGCCAGCTGCTGCAGTCATGTACCAGGCTCGACCCCACGGCCGCCGCGGTCAGCGTCTGGAAAGTGGCTTCAACACCGGCTTGAGGGTCGTTGAACTTGGCATCCGTGGCGCCGGCAGTGCTGTAAAAGGGCAGGCCGTAATACTGGGCCATTTCCGCCATCGCGCTGATCATCAGGCTCATCTCTGTCGCTCCGTAAGAGAAGATGGAAGTCTTCATGTCCATGATGGTCATCTGGGAACCGAAGATAAATGGAGCACCCGGCCTGACAACCTGGGCAAGAACAAGACCGGACAAGGATTCCGCGCAACCCTGCACGATGGTGCCCGCGAAGCTTGCCGGCGCGGTGGCCCCCAATTGCGGTGCCGATAAGTTGATGAGCGGAATGCCGTTTTCCACGCTGAACAGGATCTTATCTATAGCCGGATCATAGTAGGTCAGCGGCGATATGGGCTCCGAGTAGTGAACGATGGTCGGAGCATGGTCAAATTTTTCCCTGCCGCCGCAGATTAACAGCGCCATATCGAAAATGTCCTTTTCGTTTTCTGCGCTGTGGCAGCAAAAAACCAGGGGCTTCTCACTGTAGGTAAGGGCTTGTCGGGCGACCACCCGGTCGGAGATTTCCGGGGGCACGTTGTCTGCCATCCCGATAACCATGGCCCAATCAAAATTAGGCAGAAAGTCGGCTAATGACGTAGTGATCCGGCAGTGATCGGTTGTGAATGGAAGGCGCTCGTTGGTATCCGGATCAAGATATTCCAGGCAGTCCAGGCTGGGTCCGAACCAGGATCGGTTCCCTTCGAGAAAAACCGAGCGTTCACCGCTCCTGTTCCCAAGAACCAGCCGGGAAGGGGCTTTACGAATGGCATCTTCCACAAGCCAGGCGGGGAAACGCACACGGTCGCCGTTTATCCGTGCACCGGTTGAAGATAAAATATCCAGGGCCCGGCCATGGGTAATCTTCACGCCGGTTCTTTCCAGCACCTCCAAAGCAGCAAAGTGAATTTCTCTTTTTTGCTCCTCATCAATGACTTTCAGTTTGGGTCGAAAATGCAGTTTCGGTCTTTTGATTGCCATGTTGTTCAATCTTTCTCAAGTAAAGATCCGATTGGTGCCTTATAATTAAGGCAACAATCGCCAGTTTAGTTACAGAATTACCGTTTATACCACTGTATCATCTCCCTCAGATTTGCCATGATCGTATCTTTATCTGAATTGACTTCC
>CBDVDF010000499.1:0-1647 GCA_965372675.1 uncultured Desulfobacterales bacterium | reverse complement strand
ATCATTCCATCCTTTTGGTTGATGATAAAGTCTCATGGCTAAGCAAAAATGCGCCTTGATCTTTACTGCAAAGCGAGAACTGCCTCTTTAAAGACCTGTCCCCGGTGGCCATAACTGTCGAACATATCAAAACTGGCACAGGCCGGAGCCAGAAGGACCACATCTCCGTCCTCGGCCAGGGCCGCCGCCGCCTTTACCGCCATTGGCAGATCATCGGCCATTATCACCTCAGTACATCCCGCCAGGGCTTCGGCCATTTTCTGCCGGGCCTCGCCGATCAGTACCAGTCCCTTGACCTTCTCTCGGACCAAGTCCGCCAGCAACCGGTAGTCGCCTCCCTTATCCCTGCCGCCGGCAAGCAGCACCACCGGCCGTTCCATGCCGGCCAGGGAGGCCTGGACCGCGCCGATATTGGTGGCCTTGGAATCATCCAGGTAAAGAACCCCGTCGATCTCGGCCACCATGGCCAAGCGATGCGCCAGAGGTCTGAAGCCAGTTATCGCCCTTTTGATCGCCTCGGGGGGACAATCAAGGAGCCGGGCCGCGATAATGGCCGCAGCCGCATTGTGGATATTGGGCTCCATGGCCAGTTCACTGCCCGCCAGGGAGTATTTTTCTGCCTCCGAGCCACCCAGGCCGCTGACCGTGATTTCCTTAGCGCTGATCACCGCCCCCCGTTGACCTGCTACCTCTGCCCCGAAGAAGAAACGGCGCCCAGGAAGGTCCCGGCCGGCCAGACGATTGACAATACCCGGGTCATCACTGTTCAAGACCGTCGCATCACTACCCTGCTGGTTTCTGAACAGCGAAAACTTTGAGGCGGCGTAATGCTCAAGATCATCGTAGCGATCGAGATGATCAGGGCTGATATTCAACAACACCCCGACCGTCGGCCGAAAGTCGGCAGCGGTATCAAGTTGAAAACTGCTTACTTCCAGAACCAGCAGATCCGCTTGCTCCTGGCCCAACAGGTATTCACTAAGCGGAGTGCCGAGGTTGCCGCCGACAAAGACTTTTTTATCAGCGGCCCGGAACATTGCCCCCAGTAGTTCCGTGACCGTGCTTTTACCGTTGGTGCCGGTTATTGCCAGGATCGGGGTGCTGACCTGGCTGGCGGCGAGAGCCATTTCACCGATCACCTGGACGCCCCGAGCCCTGGCCGCCGCCAGTTGCGGCAGGCTCAACGGCACGCCGGGACTGACCACGATCAGCTCAGCCGTCTCGAACAATCGCTGGCCATCGTTGCCGCAGGTAAATTCGACCCCATGCTGCCGGGCCCAGTCCGGAAAGTGTCGCTCTATCTTTTCAACCGGCGCAGCATCGGTTGCCGTAACCAGAGCCCCCATCCTGACCAGCAGCTTAACGGCTGCGATGCCGGAGCGGCCCAGGCCCACCACCAGAACCCTGGTCCCCGGACCTGCTGATCTGCTCGTCTCTACCAGCGTCATCGCCTTTCTACCTCAGTTTCAGAGTAGCCAGAGCGGCAAGCCCCAGAATAATTGAAACTATCCAGAAGCGGACCACCACGGTCGGCTCCGCCCAGCCCTTTTTCTCAAAATGATGATGGAAGGGTGCCATCAGGAAAATCCTCTTACCACCGCTGAATTTAAAGAACCCGACCTGCAGAATGACCGACAGGGCCTCCAT
>CBDVDF010000498.1:0-1661 GCA_965372675.1 uncultured Desulfobacterales bacterium | reverse complement strand
GTTGAGCATCTCAATATTCACTCCTTCATCAGGCTGCAAACGGATGATCAACTTGTTGGGTGGAAGCTTCCCATAACTTTCCTTAAAGATATTATGGGGCAGACGTTTGAAATAGATAACCACTTCACTGCGCTTTTGGGTCATGCGCTTGCCGGTCCGCAGATAGAAGGGAACATCGGCCCAGCGCCAGTTGTCTATATCAACCCTGAGAGCAACAAAGGTTTCTGTGGCACTTTGAGGATCACCGTCCTCTTCTTCAAGATATCCCGGAACCTGGCCGTCTTTAAGATAACCGGCAGTATACTGCCCCCTCACCGCCTTCTCCCCTACATTATCTCTGGTGATCGGCCGCAGCGCCTTGAGAACTTTGAGTTTTTCATTACGGATACTGTCGCCGTCAAGTTTAACAGGCGGTTCCATGGCAACCAGGGTCAGAATCTGCAGGAGATGGTTCTGCACCATGTCACGGAGTTGTCCGGATTTGTCAAAATATCCCCAGCGGCCTTCGATACCAACCTCCTCGGCCACGGTTATCTGCACATGATCAATGGTGTTGTGGTCCCAGTTTGTAGTAAATATAGAGTTGGCAAACCGCAGGGCCAGCAGATTCAGGACTGTCTCCTTGCCGAGATAATGGTCAATGCGGTAGACCTGCTCTTCTTTGAAGACCTTTGCCACTGCGTCATTAATGACTTTAGACGAAACAAGGTCGGTGCCGATCGGCTTTTCAAGAACCACCCTGGTCTTTTCGGTCACCAATCCTGCGGCCTCAAGCCCCAGACAGATATCGCCGAATATGGAGGGCGGCACAGCAAAGTAATTGATCATCACCCGCTCGTGCGGGTTGATCAGGTCACAGAGCTTGCTGTACTGATCATGGTCGGTCATATCCACCTGCACATACTTGAGACGCTTGACAAAGCGACCCCAGACGTTTTTATCAACCTCCTCCTTCATAAAAGTTTCCAAGCTCTCCCGCACCTGGGCAATATAATCGTCGCCGCTCCGATCCTGGCGGGCCACGCCGATTATCTGCATATCTGCTTCTAACAGTTCTGCCTTGTCCAGCTGATAAAGGGAAGGGATCAATTTGCGCTTGGCCAGATCACCATGGGCGCCGAACATTACAAAATCACATGGTTGCATTTCTCTCCTCCCTTGCTTTATTCGTTTTCTTTAGCACGCTATTCTCAGGACATTTCAGCCCTTTCCCTGCTTCCTCTGAATATTTTAAGCCTTAAATCGGTGCTGCTGATATCACCTGAAAATATCATATCATAATTGTAACTACCCAAGTGGATATGCTTAATTTTCCTTATCCACAGCATGTAACTGCTCAGCCGCACACCATCTTTTAACGATCAGGCCAGCTAAGCTGAATACTTATTTGTATGAAACAACACATAGGGAGTACAACTCGAAAAATTACTAGTATTTCCGGTTATTTTTTCAAAACTGGTAAATTTACGAGTTTTTCCTATGCTCAGAACCTGATAGCCATATTTAGTAGAGCAATCCTGAGTGGATGGTTTCATAAGGCCCTTTATGCTTCGTCGAACAAATCACAAAAATCTTCATGTCCGCGGCTATAAGGAAGAAGGGACAACGACCACCCCACTTGATATGGTGGTCCGTAACGACCTTGACCGGATCCACCCTGC
>CBDVDF010000497.1:0-1666 GCA_965372675.1 uncultured Desulfobacterales bacterium | reverse complement strand
AAGAGAATTTCAACATATGTTATACACTGCCATCAAACATCCGGGCCCCGTGGCAGTACGCTACCCCCGGGGGAACGGTATCGGCTGCGACCTGTCCGGAGAACTTGAGCAACTGCCATTAGGCAAGGGGGAACTGATCCGCGAAGGCAAAGATGTTCTCCTGTTACCGATAGGGAACCGGGTGCAACCAGCCCTGGAATCTGCCGAGGGTCTACAGAAACTCGGGGTCGACGCCGCAGTAATTAATCCCCGTTTCATAAATCCTCTCGATGGCGACCTCATTTCTGAATGGTCTACCAGGACCGGTCGGGTCGTTACGGTGGAGGACAATGCCCTGAAAGGAGGCTTCGGCAGTAGTGTCCTGGAATTACTGGCCAGGCGTGGCTTAAATGATGTAGAGGTAATTACCCTCGGAATGCCGGACCACTTCGTAGAACATGGCCCCCAGGAGATACTTTACAAAAACACCAGAATAGATGTCCCCGCTATAACCCAGGCAGCTCTTGACCTGATCGCAAAGAAGAAGAAATAAAGACAAAAAAAAACCGGCCATGTCCCCATCTGGGACAGGCCGGTCATAAAGCAGAATTAAAGCAGAAGTTATTTGTTTTCGGGATGACGTTTGTCGAGTTCCGCCGCAAGGGCAGCACTGATGTCTATTGCTTCATCCTGGTACAAAACACCCTTGCTGGTATCGAGAATAAGCGTATATCCACCGGCTTTACCCATCTCATCGATTAAGGTCTCAAGTTCCTTAAGGAGAGGCTCAACCTGGCCTTTTTCATATTCCTTCATATCATTTGACGCATAGGCTGATTCATCTTCAAGATCCTGAACCCGCCTCTTGAATTCCCGCTCTTTCCTGATCTTTACATCCTCACTCCAGACCGCGGATTTTTTCTCGATCTCGTCTTTTAAGGCCATCAGTGATTCTTCTTCCGTGCGGAGTTTGGTCTGATAGCCCTCGAATTTCTTGGTCACAGAAATCTTAACTGCCAGTCCGGTCTTGGAAATTGCCAGGACCTTCTGAAGGTTCATAACCCCGATCTTGACCGCACCATCTTTACAGATTCCTGACTGAGCGGTAAGCAACAGCGCAACTATACAGATCAGCAGGGTTTTAAGCATCTTGGACAACATGATTATTCACCGGTAGGTTGAGATTATCGTAATAATGTCATAAAAAACCGGGGCAAGCTGAACTCTCGCCCCGGTTGGTACGGATCATGACAATTTGTTGGTCTTGCTGCGGCTTATTTGCCGATCACAAAATCATTACGCCTGTTCTGCGACCAGGACAATTCATCGTGACCAAAATTGATCGGCCTTTCTTCACCATAACTGATGGTGTTAAGGCGTCCTTCAGCCACCCCGAGATTTACCATGTATTTCCTGGCACTCATCGCCCGTCTTTCACCGAGAGCCATATTATATTCGTTAGTACCCCTTTCGTCGCAATTTCCTTCGATCTGGACTTTAACTCCAGAATTAGACTTCATGAAAGCCGCGTTTTTCTCCATCCTTTCAACCTGATCTGCCCGGATCGATGATTTATCGAAATCGAAGTAGACTGGAAAAAGGCCATTTGAGGTTCTTCCCTCAAGTGATGCGACAGAATCTTCGACCGGCTCTGAGTCGAGCGGCTCTGCTGTCCCCATCCCTTCAG
>CBDVDF010000496.1:0-1668 GCA_965372675.1 uncultured Desulfobacterales bacterium | reverse complement strand
GGTGAGGCCGGCAGTGAATATGGCTACCATGACTACCGGGACCAGTAACCGGTAGAGGCTGATGCCGGATGATTTCAGGGCCAGAATCTCGTTATCGCCGGTCAATCGGTTGAAGGCGATTATTACTCCCAGGGTGCTGGTCATCGGGATGGAGAAGAGCAGCAGCCCGGGCAGCAGATAGATACTTATCAGGATGAAATCACTGAAGCCCACGCCGAATCTGAAGATCACATCCAGCAATGAAGAGAGCTTGCCCAGAAAGAGGATCGCGTTTATGATCAGCAGGCTGGCAAAAAAGGGGCCCAGTATCTCTGCCGTCAGGTATGAATAGAGTAAAAAAGGCATTGGTCGGGTATAGTTGTTATCTGGTCAAATGGCCGGGTTCAGGTTGATATGAGGTAGCGGCGGGAGATATAGTATCCGGCCAGCACCAGGGCTATTCCGAGGATATTGCTTACCCCCATATAAGCCAGGGCGGTTTTCCATTCACCGACCTTGAACAATTGGGTTGTTTCTCTGGCAAAGGTCGAGAAGGTGGTGAAGCCCCCCAGAAATCCGGTGAAGATCAAGAGCCGCGCTTCGTTGGTCAGTCTTGATCCTTCAAAGAAGCTCCAGAGCAGGCCGATCAGAAAAGAGCCAAGCAGGTTAGCGGCCAGGGTGCCGATCGGAAATGAGGCCCAAGCCAGGCGTTGAGTGGCAAGAAACAGGAGGTACCGACAAACGGCACCGATCGAACCACCGGCCATGACCGCCAGGATTTTCAACATCTGGAACCCTCAATTTTTTAACAGAGAAACCACCTAAGGTAGTAGAACTTACTATTTTAGTGGTTTTAATTCAAAAGGATATTTCTCCTTTGTCGATATGAGCAGGACAGGAGGGGAGAGAAGGGATTTCTGCATAATGTTACCGCTTGTTGAATTCGTTGAGATAAAGGCCGATGCCCCGAGCCTTGAGGATAACACTGCCGATATAGATCGTCTCAGGCGGGTGGTTGCTGAAAATCGCTCTGGCCGAGACTCGGAGGTAGAGGTCTCTTTTGCCAGAATGGCTGCGGTGGCCGCAAGTTTTCGGCAGGCCGGATTTAGTGGAACCGCGGTAGTCAATAATCTGGCTGGTCGTTGTGAACTGGTTGATTTTATTGGAGAAAATCCAGAAGGCCCCGTTGGGATGGCCCTGGATTTGGGGACCACCCACCTCGAAGCAAGCCTGGTCGATCTGCTCACCGGCCAGCGTCTGGCTGAGGCTGATCTTGAAAATCCGCAGATCGGCTCGGGCGCCGATATTTTGAGCCGCATCCATTATGCTTCTACTGCTGATGGTTTGCTCGATCTGCATCAGCAGATAATTTTAGCGGTGAACGAGCTGGCCGCAGTTCTGGCAGAAAAGGTAGGATTGGTAGCTACGGATATCAGGGCCTTGAGTGTTTCCGGCAACACGACCATGAGCCATTTTTTTCTAAAGCTCGATCCCTACCATCTGATCAGGGAGCCGTATATCCCGGTGGCAAATATTTTCCCGCCTTGTCAGGCCCGGGAACTGGGGCTGGTGATCAATCCGTTCGGGCCGGTATGGACCATGCCCTGTGTCGGTAGTTATTTCGGTGGTGACCTGATCTCGGGTGTCCTCGCCAGCGGCCTCGGCAAAGCAGAGAAAACCAGGATGTTG
>CBDVDF010000495.1:0-1669 GCA_965372675.1 uncultured Desulfobacterales bacterium | reverse complement strand
AATGACCCCGACCCCGGCCGCCAATCAGGAAATGGCCAAGATGATGATGTTTATTCAGTTGATATTTATTTTTATGTTCATAAATTTTGCTTCCGGCCTGGTTCTGTACTTTTTCGTTAACAACATGCTGCAGATGGCTCAGCAATATTTTGTCAACAAGAGCCGCCAATAAAGCGATTCAGCAAAGAGGTCCACACAATGTCTGAAAAAATGGAATACAGCGGTGCCGATGTCTCCCAGGCTATTGCCAACGCCTGCAAAGATCTGAACGTCTCTCAGGACCAGATCAAGATCGAAGTCCTGGCCGCCGGTACGACCGGGTTTTTCGGGATCATCGGCAAGAAAAAAGCCAGGATCAGCGTTAGCCTCAAAGCGAAAAAAGGCAAAAAAGCAGCCGATCAACGCTCCCAGAACCGCAGTAAAAACGGCCGGGACCGTAAGCCTTCAAGACGCAAACCCTCGGGCAGAAGCCGTTCACCGGAGAAGCCGCCGGCAGAGATCAGCCAGGCCCAGCTGGATGATGTCAAGGCAGATCTGGAAAAGATCCTCGAGTTAATGGGTTTCCCGGCTACAGTTGAGGTATCGAACCAGGCCAACAAGATCCAGGCCCATATTGACGCCGACCACGCAGAAGAGATCATCGGCACCGAAGGGCAGACCCTCGACAGTATCCAGTACCTGATGCGCAAGATCGTCAGCCGGCGGATCGAGGGCAAGGTCATGTTCGCTCTCGATGCAGGTGATTACCGAAACCAGCGCCGTCAGGAGCTGGAAGCAAGAGCCTTAAGTCTCGCCGACGAGGTCCGCCAGGCCGGTCGCACCAAGAGCATCCCGGCCCTGAATCCGGCTGAACGGCGCATTGTTCATATGACCTTGCAGGACGACAGTACGATCCGCAGCCGCAGCGTCGGCGACGGCCACTTCAAAAAGATCCTCATCTATCTGCCGGGCCAGGGGAAAAAGAAGAGAAATCGCTGAACCGACCCGGAGCAAGCCATGACCGCTGCTCAGCAAAACCATGACCGCGATGGCACGACGATCGCGGCGATCGCTACCCCGCCGGGACCCGGTGGGATCGGGATCATCAGGATAAGCGGCCCTGGGGCAATGCTTATTCTGACCAGACTCTTCCGCCCCCGCACCCCCCGCCCCATAATCAGCCATCAACTCAATTACGGCTGGATCGTCGACCCTGAAAGCCGGCAACAGCTTGATGAGGTCATGGTCGTCCTGATGGCCGCTCCCCGCTCCTATACCCGGGAAGATGTAGTGGAGATCCAGTGCCACAGCAGCTACCTGGTCCTGCAACAGATCCTCAGCCAGATCCTCAAAGCCGGCGCGGTGCTGGCCGAGCCCGGAGAATTTACCAAACGGGCCTTCCTGAACGGCCGGATCGACCTCACCCAGGCTGAAGCGGTCATTGACCTCCTGCAGGCCAGGACCGGCGAAGGTCTGCAGATCGCCCTCAACCAACTGCAGGGCGGCCTCCACGACCAGGTTGCTATGATCCGCGAAAATCTTATCTCGATCAAGGCGGTTATCGAGGTGGCGATCGATTTCCCCGATGAAGATGTCGAGATCATCAATCCCGAAAAGATGCTGCCCCAACTTGAGGCGGGTATTGTCACTCCCCTGCAGGACCTTATAAGTGCCGCCGACCGGGGCAAGA
>CBDVDF010000494.1:0-1701 GCA_965372675.1 uncultured Desulfobacterales bacterium | reverse complement strand
TGCCAGGCAGGCCGGCTGCCGTTTTTTTATCCACCTGGCCGAAACAGCGGCCGAGGTAGAACAATCCCGCCAACAGCATGGCGTTTCGCCAGTCGACTATTTAAAACAACTCGATATTCTTGACCCGGAAACCGTCTGTGTCCACGCGGTCTGGCTGGATGAAAAAGACATCGCGATCCTCAAGACCTCCGGAGCCTCCGTCGCCAGTTGTCCGGAAAGCAATATGAAACTGGCCGCCGGCATCGCCCCCCTGGACCGCTATGTCGAGGAAGGAATCCCTGTCGGCCTGGGCACCGACGGCTGCGCCAGCAACAACAACCTCGATATGTTCGGAGAGATGGCGGCCGCCGCGAAAATACACAAGATCAACCGGCAGGATCCGACCATTCTGCCGGCCGCCGAGGTTTTTAGGATGGCCACTACCGGTGGCGCGGAGGCCCTTGGCCTGCAGGATGAAACCGGCCGATTAGAGGTAGGGATGCAGGCAGATATAATTATTGTTGATCTGCATAGCCCCCATCTTACTCCGATCTATGATCAGGACTCGCTTCTTGCCTATGCTGCTTCAGGAAGTGACGTGAAAACTTCGATAATCGCTGGGAAAATGGTGCTGGAGAACCGCCAGCTGCTGACCATTGAGCTTGACGAAGTCCTTGCCAGGGTCAACCGTCTTGCCGAACAGGTCAGATCAGCCACTTAATCAGTACAAAGCCCAGGATCAGTAAAACCAGGAAGAGTACGGAGAGCAGATTAAGGTACTTCTCGATAAAGGTTCGAATCGGCGCCCCGAATTTGTAGATAAGGCCCGCGACGATCGCAAATCGTGCTGACCGAGCAACGAAAGAAACGAGCACAAAGGTCGGGAAATCGATGCGAAAAGCCCCGGCCGTTATGGTAAAAAGCTTATACGGCAACGGGGTGAAACCGGCCGCCCCGACCGCCCAGGCGTCATATTCTCGATAAAGATCCTGAACAATCTGGTATTTATCAGCAAACCCGTAAAGGTCGATGATCCGGGTGCCGATGGCATCCATAAACCAGAAGCCCAGGCCGTAACCTACTATCCCGCCCAACACCGAACCGATCGCACAAATGCCAGCATAGCGAAATGAGCGCTTTGGAGAACTTATGCAAAGGGCCATCAGGAAAACATCCGGCGGGATGGGGAAGAAGGAGGACTCGGCCACCGCGACCACAAACAACACCCAGACGCCGTACGGGGTCTGCATCCACTCCAGCACCCAATCATATAAACGACGGATCATCCCGTCATTTCCCGGCTTCGCCTCTGTCATTGTCTCCCCTTTCACTCCTGCCACCCTTGAGTACCGATCAGGCTGACAAATCTGACCATTTCACCAGTTTCCTGCTTAACTTCTCCGCCCTTTTTGGTAACCCGGACCAGACTCTGCCCGGTCCGATCCCCCACCGGGATGATCATCACTCCAGGATCAGCCAGTTGCTCGATCAGAGCTGCCGGCACTTCCGGCCCGCCCGCGGCAACAATGATCGCATCGTATGGGGCATACTCAGGCCAGCCCATGGTGCCATCCGCCGCTTTACAGAGCACGTTAAAGCTTCTGGTCGCGTCAAGGTTGATCCTGGCTCTGGCCAGCAGTTTCTTGATCCGCTCAACTGAATAGACCTGCTCAGCAAGCCTTGACAGAACTGCAGCCTGATAACCGCAACCGGTGCCGATCT
>CBDVDF010000493.1:0-1717 GCA_965372675.1 uncultured Desulfobacterales bacterium | reverse complement strand
CCATGATCTCCATCGTTACCGCCTTAGGCTGAACTCCCTGCCTCACTTTAGTTTTAGCTTGATTAATCGACCTTGAATCTGTGATAATGATCATTGTCGACTTATATTTTGCTGCTTGCCCCCGGCCCCCTGGTCGGTTATTAGTAATAAATTGTAAAAAGAATACTATAGGCAACTGAGTGGTATCATTCCAGCCAGCGGATCGCCATGACTGAAGTTAACGAACAGAAAGGGCTGAAGAATTCCCAGCAGGTTAAACTGCTGAAAAGGATGGTTTCACGCTTTCTGAAACTCAGTATCGCCAACAAGATGCGCCTGGGATTTTTCCCCATGCTGCTGCTCATCATCATCATCTCCGGCTTCGCCCTCACCAAACTGAATCAGCTTACCAGTCTTAACGAGACGATCCTCAAAATTGACATCCCCGCCCAGGAAGCCGCCAAACAGATGCGGGAGATCATTATCGATCAGGAATCGATCACCCGCCGCTTCATGATCCTCAGGGACAAAGAATTCATCAAGGTCTTCAACGCCAGAAGCAGTGAATTCCTCAAGACCATGAACAGTCTGAAACTCCTGCCGACCGACCTGGAATTCCCCCTTGCAGAGCTTGATAGATCCTACGCCGATTATTCCGGCATCCTGCTGACCGGCATAGAATTTCATGAGCAAACTCGAAAAGCAACCAGAGAGTTTGACCAGACCATCCGCGACCAGCAGAACGAACTGTTCAACATCCTGACCAGCATCAGTGCCATTGCCGAATGGGACCAGAACGAGAAAGCTGCCACGGCGGCCTCGATCGGCAGTCTTGCGTTCAAGGTCGGCCTGGCTCTATGCGTTGTTGGCATACTCCTGGCCGCGGCGGGAGCAGCGCTGGTCACCCGAAATATTGTCGAGGCCATCAGAAAGCTGCATTATGCCACGGAAATGATCTCCCAGGGCAAGTTCGAATACCGTCCCGAGATCAAGAACAAAGACGAACTTGGTGACCTGGCCGATGCTTTCGTCAACATGGCCGAACGTCTGAAGAACCTCGAAGAAATGTATCTGGATGCCAGCCCCCTCACCCGTCTTCCCGGCGGGGTCGCGATCGAAAATATCCTCAAGAAGAAAATAGAGGCCGACAAACTCTTTGCCTTCTGCCTGCTCGATATCGACAACTTCAAATCATTTAATGATTATTACGGTTATGCCACAGGCAACGACATGATCCAGAATACGGCGGCTATTATTGAAAAGACCGCCGCCAACCACGGCACCTCCGAAGATTTCATCGGCCATATAGGTGGTGACGACTTTGTGATCATCACCACCCCGGATCGCTATAAGATATTATGCCGGACCGTTATTGAAGAGTTTGACGAAATGGCCCCCAAACTCTACAGCCGACCAGACCGGGAACGCGGTCACATTGTCGGCGAAAACCGGCAGGGGGAGAAAATGACCTTCCCCATCGCCACTATTTCCATCGCCGTGGTAACCAACCAGCACCGGATCCTTAGGAACCATATCCAGGTCGGCGAGATCGCCGCCGAGATCAAGGAACACTCCAAATCGATCAGCGGCAGTTCGATGGTGGTCGATCAACGGCAGGGGCCGGAAATAGAAGAAGAAAGCAACCTGCTAAAATTCCCGGGGAGCCATTAACTGTATTATGTTGATAAAAAAAATTCCCCATGCCATGCTTTTAACTGTGGCCCTGCTGATGGCAGGC
>CBDVDF010000492.1:0-1725 GCA_965372675.1 uncultured Desulfobacterales bacterium | reverse complement strand
GCCACGGCCAGCATCAGGGTTCTACCCCAGTTTCGCTCGATATTTCTCATTACAGGGCCCTCCCCAGGATCTTTGCGGCCATCTCGGAGGCAAAGCCTTCCACCTGGCCTTTGAGCTCATCGCTTGCCGCACTGATCTGGCTTTTGATCTGGCCGAGGCTCTCGTTCTTTTTACCATCCGCCTCTTTGCGGATCTCAGCCAGCTTCTCGGCCCCGGCTACCTGGGCCTCGCCGCGAACGCTGTCAAGCTCCGCCTTGGCTCGGCTACGGGCGTCATTGAGTTTGTTATCAAACTCTTGCAGACGAAGCTTGGCGTTCTTGTTGAACTCGTCGACATCCTTTTCAAGACCGCTTATCCGTTTCGCCCTCTCGATGAGGATCGCCCGGATTGGCTTATAGAGGATAATATTCATTATCACAATAAGGATAAGCATATTGGCGATCTGGATCGGCATGGTCATATCAATGGTAATCATTGTCCTCTCCCTGAAACCTTTACTTTTAAAAAACAAATCTGACAGGAAACATTAGCTATCCCCTGAATTTTACGAAATAAACACCACCGAACCGCAAATGAATGCCGGTTCAGTTAAATGAAGGATTTCTACTCCATTAAAAATGCGCTGTCAATAATTTTCCTGCCAGCCGGGAACACCTGGATCTACAAGCCCCCGTTGGCAGGTGCACTGGCCCGAATAATTCGCCAATAAAAAATCTTAGAAAAAGATCATTCCTGCCGTTTTTCAACCGCCCCGTAAACCGCGGCCAACGCCTCATCCAACTTGTCAGGCATTGTGCCGCCGGCCTGGGCCATATCAGGTCGACCACCGCCACTGCCACCGACCACTGCCGCGATCTCCTTGACGAGTTGACCGGCATGGTAACTCCTGGTCAGATCTTTGCTGACGATGGCCATAATACTGACCTTGCCTTCGAAAACCGCACCGAGAACCGCCACCCCGCTACCCATCTTGTCCCGCAGCTTGTCACCCACCTCACGCATGGTTTTAGGGGTATCGACCGTGATCCTGGCCGAGATAACCTTGACCTCGCCGACCTGGCGGGCTGCCCCGACTATGCCGTCAAGATCACTGACCGACTGCTGGGCCGAAACCTGGGAGAGCTCCTTTTCAAGTTCTTTAAGGCGACTCTGCAGTTTGCTGATCCTGGCCTGGATATCATCGGGAGCAGATTTAAGCTGCTCGGCGATCACTGCCAGCTGCTCTTCATCCTGCTGAAAGCGAGCCAGGGCGCCGGGACCACTGACCGCTTCGATGCGGCGCACCCCGGCGGCAATGCCACTTTCGGCGATAATCTTGATCAGGCCGATCTCGCCGGTCGCGCCGACATGGGTGCCGCCGCAGAGTTCCCGGCTGGTTTTGTCAATGGAGACCACCCGAACCTCTTCTTCATATTTTTCGCCGAAAAGAGCCGTGGCCCCACCCTTGATCGCCGCCTCACGGTCAAGCAGATCGGTCTCAACCGCATTATTGCACCTGATCTCCCGGTTGACCTGTTCTTCAACCTGGCCGATCTCCTCCGGGCTCATCGGTGAAAAATTCGTAAAGTCAAAACGCAGCCTTGAAGGATCGACCAGGGAGCCGGACTGTTTGACGTGATCACCAAGAACATTTTTCAGGGCCGCCTGCAGCAGATGAGTAGCTGTATGATTGTTGGCGATCCGCTGGCGCCGGTCACGATCGACTTCCAGCCCCACCTTGTCTCC
>CBDVDF010000491.1:0-1725 GCA_965372675.1 uncultured Desulfobacterales bacterium | reverse complement strand
CAGCAGATCCCACATCGGCCCGACCTATCCTTTGCTGTGCAGATGGGTTACCCGATCCTGCATGGTTGAAGAGGGGTATATACGGTCGAGCCTGTCCCGCCAAGCCTCTCTGATCGTGCTGTCCAGCAGTTGCCGGTCCAGTTGCGGAGAGAAATAGAAGAACGGTTCAAGAAGGGACTGCTCTCGATCAAGGACACCGTCATCGATGGCCCGCTGACAGATAGCCGTGCCGGGCAGGACCCTGATCCCGGTGAAGGCGAAAACCACCGAGTTATCCAGTTTTTCGAGAT
Source organism: uncultured Desulfobacterales bacterium (assembly GCA_965372675.1). Classification (GTDB taxonomy): domain Bacteria; phylum Desulfobacterota; class Desulfobulbia; order Desulfobulbales; family JAGXFP01; genus JAGXFP01. The sequence goes on along the minus strand of CBDVDF010000491.1, from coordinate 1,435 downwards.
TGGCCAGTCCTTCTGCCAGGGTTTCGGCGGTCTCGTCCGGGCCTCCGAAGATGACAAAATGGGCCGCGGGGATATCCTCGGCCAGCGCCAATTCATGGCACCTGATCACCTCGGCAAAGGTAAAATCTTTCTGCATGCCGGCCAGGGTTGTATCGGAGGCGGCATCGGTACCAAATTCCATGGCACTGAGGCCGGATCTTTTCAGGAGTTGCAGATCTTTGGCGGTCAGATTCTGGGGCCTGAAATAACCGCACCAGGGGGTCTTGTTGCCGGCCCGGACCAGGGCTTCGGCCACCTCCAGGTAATGCCCCTGCCGGTCGTTAAAGACCGAGTCGGTGAAGAAAATGCACTTGGCGCCATGCTCACGACTGACCCGCGTCACCTCTTCGACCACTTCCTCCGGATTTCGGAAACGATAACTCTTCCCCTCCAGGAGCGGATAAGAACAATAACTGCAACGATAAGGACAACCGCGCTTGGTCTGGATATTGAGCATGCCGCCCCGGGCCAGATAATAGTCGGCCGTATACTGATCATAGAGGCTCTTACCCCAGACCGTCTCGGTTGGTTTTGAATGGAGAATCTTCTCTTTCGGCTGCCGGCCGGCGGCCAGTTCATCTGCCAGCCAGGGCAGCATGACCTCGCCCTCGCCGACCACCCCGTAATCCGCTCCGAGTAACTCCATGATGGTCTCAGGCATGATCGAAAAGGCCGGGCCGCCAAGAACCAGTACCGCCCGGCTGTGGCGTCTGACAAATTCAGCCGCCTCCACCACCCCTTCCATAAAGGCGTCGGGCGCGGTGCTGTCCACCGTATCAAGGTTGCGGATCGACAGGCCGATCAGGCCGGGATTATGTTCGGCAATGATCCCGGCCAGAGCATCAAGTCCACCCATGGCCAGAACATCGTAGTGAAAAGCCCGATGACCGGCCTCTTCAAGGGCACCCCGCAAATGAGCGACCCCCAGGGGATAGACCGGGAACGGGGTAACGACGGTGTTGGTGGAGATCAGAAGGCAATCAAGACCCATTAAACAGTCCCTTTATCGTGCTCCCAGTGGCGACGACTGCTAGTCAACCGCGGTGGAGAGACATAGGTGCCGTCATCCATTTCTTTTCTGACCACCTGTTGGAAGAGACGCGCCATCCGCAGGGACTGGGACATATCCTTGTAGAAATTCTCCCAGGCGTAGTGATACATCTCCTGCAACTCATCCGGGGTCATCTGCTTGGGCTGAAAAGTGACCTCGGCGGTAGTATAGCGGCGCCAGTCACGATGGAGGATCCGGCCGGCTTTTTCGAATTGGTCGGTGACCGGGGTGTGTGGGAATGGGGTCAGAATGGAAAATTCTGCCATATCGATGTCTATTTCCAGGAGAAAATCGACCAGTTTCTTTATATAATCGACAGACTGATTATCCGGCCCGAGCAGTACT
>CBDVDF010000490.1:0-1735 GCA_965372675.1 uncultured Desulfobacterales bacterium | reverse complement strand
GCCTGGCCCGTCGTTATATGGAAACATCATCTGCACCGGTCCGGGAGTGGCTGGGCGGCTATATGAACGAGCAGACCTGCCCGGTATGTCATGGGGCCCGCTTAAAACCGGAGCCTCTGGCTGTTAAGGTCGCTGGTTTGGCGATCAATGAACTGACTGCTTTATCCATTGCCGGATTAGCCAAGACCCTCCAGGAAATGGCCTTCAGTTCGCAGGAGGGATTGATCGCCGAGCGGGTGATCAAGGAGATCAATGATCGCCTGACCTTCCTGATCAATGTCGGTCTCGGCTATCTGTCCCTGGAGAGGCGGGCCGCTACTTTGTCCGGCGGTGAGGCGCAGCGGATCAGGCTTGCTTCGCAGATCGGCTCACGGCTGGCCGGGGTGCTGTATATCCTGGATGAGCCCAGTATCGGTCTGCACCAGCGGGATAACCAGCGCTTGATCGATACCTTGACCAGCCTTCGTGATCTGGGCAATACGGTGCTGGTCGTTGAACATGATTCCGAGACAATTATGGCGGCCGACTTTGTGCTTGATATGGGCCCCGGCGCCGGTGTGCATGGCGGGGAGATCGTCTTTAGCGGTCGGGTCAAGGACCTCTTGAAGAGTAAAAAATCACTTACCGGCGGCTATCTGGCCGGCCGGCTCAGTATCGAGGTGCCGGCCAGAAGAAGGAAGCTGCCAGCAAAGAAGAAGTGGCTGAGAATTTCCGGGGCGAAGGCCAACAACCTCAAAGATATCACCGCCGCTTTCCCCTTGGGGTTAATGACCTGTGTGACAGGTGTTTCCGGTTCGGGGAAGAGTTCACTGGTGATCGAGACCCTTTATAAACAGGTGGTCAACCGGTTGCACGAGGCAAGAGAGGTGGCTGGGACCTGTCGGACGATCAAGGGCTTGGAGCAGATCGACAAGGTCATCGATATTGATCAGAGCCCGATCGGCCGGACCCCCCGCTCTAATCCTGCCACCTACACCGGGGTGTTGACTCCGGTCAGGGAACTGCTGGCCCGTCTGCCGGAATCAAGAGCCCGGGGTTATAAGCCGGGCCGGTTCAGTTTTAATATGAAAGGAGGCCGCTGTGAGGCCTGTGAAGGGGAGGGGGTGATCAGGATAGCGATGCATTTCCTGCCGGATATTTATGTGACCTGCGAAGTATGCCATAGTAAGAGGTATAACCGTGAGACTCTCGACATCAAGTATAAGGACCGGAATATTGCCGAGATTCTGGCGATGAACGTCGAAGAGGCCCTGGAGTTCTTCAGCAAGATCCCTCCGATAAAAAACAGGCTGCAGACCTTGTATGATGTCGGTCTTTCCTATCTTGCCCTTGGCCAGTCATCGGTGACCCTGTCCGGCGGTGAGGCCCAGCGGATCAAGCTGGCCAGGGAATTAAGCAAAAGAAGTACGGGCCGGACCTTATATATCCTTGATGAACCGACAACCGGTCTGCACCCTGCTGATATCAAGAACCTGCTCAAGGTTTTAAGCCGGCTGGTTGACAACGGCAATACGGTCGTTATTATTGAGCACAATCTTGATGTAATAAAGACGGCTGATTATGTTATCGACCTGGGTCCCGAAGGAGGTGACGATGGCGGCATGATCGTTGCCAGCGGCACTCCGGAGGAGATCTGCCGGGCCGAAAGGTCTTTTACCGGCGCATATCTTAAAGAAACACTTGCCATATAATTTTAATTGAGACCAGTACCGTTTTCTCACAACAGAAAAGGATC
>CBDVDF010000489.1:0-1742 GCA_965372675.1 uncultured Desulfobacterales bacterium | reverse complement strand
GCGTCTGGAAAACCTCACCGGGCAAATTGGTGGATCAGCCGGCAAAACCCAGGAGATGGCGATGGATCTGGCAGAAGTACTCAAGCAGGCCATGCAAGACAATATTATGCTGGCTGGCCGACGCCACGATAAAGGATCGATCAAGGAAGAGGTCAGGAAGATCGAACAGGAATGGGAAAAGATCGGCTTGGCCGCCAAGGACCCGGAACGCCATCTGACGGCAAGATTCAAAAAAACGCTTACCAGCTTTTACCGAAGCAACAAAAAGAACTGAAGTATTAATGGTCCGCTAAACTGGCCCGGACCTCCGCCTCTTTTTCTTTTTCACCCGTCGCCCGATAGATCTCAAGCAATTCTTCAAAGGCCCGCTGATAGTTCGGCAATTTTTCAAGAACCTGCTGGCAACATTCTACCGCTTCGGAATAATCCTCTCTGGTTCGGTGTATTTTTGCCATTCCCAGACAGGCATACGGATCAAAACGGATCGCCAGGCTCGCCTTGTAATGCTCGATCGCCTTATCGTATTCGCCGGTATTCAGACAGGCATCGCCGATCCGGGAGTGCATGACCTGATTCCGGGGCTCTTTGTCGACGATCATGCTCCACCACCGGACCACCTCATCGTAGTTCTTCATCCAGCGGTTGCAATCCCCGAGACCGTAGAGAGCGAAGGTGTTGCCCGGTTCATACTTGACCGCCTTTTCATAATAACCGATCGCCTTACTGAACTCCTGACGGCGGCGGTAGATATTCCCGACCATGGTCAGGACCGCTACATAACTGTCATCAATACTCAGCAGTTTCTCCAGGTGGGCAAGGGCCTTATCATCCTTCTCTATCTTATAGAAAAGACTGCCGACCCCCAGAAGAGCATATTTGTCTTTGCCGTTCACCCCAAGGGCCTGATTATAGAAACGCTCCGACTCGCTGTAATTCTTTAATTTCTTATAAGAGTCGCCGACCCTGGTCATAACCTGGATATCATCTTCGTTGCAGTCAAGATAGCGCTTCCAGTAGGAGATCGCCTGCTCGTGCTGATTCTTGCCGCGATGCGCGTCACCAACCCCACGCAGGGCGAAAACATTCTTGTCTTCAATACTGAGGATCTTTTCATAGTAGTTGATCGCCTGGCTGAATTTCTTCTGCTCACGGTACAGATCCCCAAGGCCGACCAGAATGTAGGCGTTATTCGGATCAAGCTCACAGGCCTCCATCAGGACCTTTTCCGCCGCACCATAATCACGGTTTCGCAGGAGCTTATTTCCTTTTTTGGAAAGCTCGATAGCGCTTTCCAGATTCGGCCCGGAGGCAGTCGCCAAGCCCTGGCTCTCCCTGGCCCATTTCCAGTAATCGGCCGAGACATTCTGGGCGCTGACCGTCACCCACTGGGGGATCTCGTAAGGATGGTTCTCTTTAAGCCAGTGTTCAAGCTGACTGGAAGTTTCGGAATCGAACTTAAAGGTTATCCGGTACTCTTCGACATTTTCGAGGTTGCCGTCCCATAGGTAAAAAGAACGGATAGGCCCTTCTACCTGGGCGCAGGCAGCCAACCGCTCTTCAACACTGCCTTTGGCCAGTTTCTGGGCATTTTCGCTGCCATTTACAGTTGTCCAGCCGATGTGTATCATTTGCTTGTCATTTTATGGGGAAGGAATAGTGCCAGTACGAAAAGCCATTCAACAAACTTTTCACCGGAGACAGCCCGTCACCCGTTCATAACGAAACCTGCCTGTTAATTCTTA
>CBDVDF010000488.1:0-1756 GCA_965372675.1 uncultured Desulfobacterales bacterium | reverse complement strand
CGGGCCAACCAACTGTTTCAGCCTTTTACAAATGGCGTCATTTTTCACCAATTTCTCGATCTTCCCGTTGCGGTATAAGCTCTTATGGATAAATTCAATCCCGTAACATGTCGCTTGTGATACCCGATCAAAAAAGGAGCGCACTACCCTGCCATCATAGCTAAGAAGAATGCTTCTGTGTCCGGCATTTAATTGACTAGGGGGGATGTGGACAAGAATATCATTGATAACAAAGTCTACAGGATAGCCATATTGGTTTTTCTTAAAAGAAATAAGCATGCCAACTTCACTCATATCCTGAACATGAACTTCGTCCAGAGAGCTATTTCTGTTTATTAAAAACGAGGTAGTCTTGGCCGGAACAAGGGTCCTGACCGCGCGCCTTTTCTCAAAAAAAGAGCTTGGCTCTTCGTTAGTCATTAAATTTTCCTTAAAAGCAAAGTTGATATATTCCAAAAGAATTTGTCTTGACCGACAGAAATTATCCGAGCTAAATTACCACCAGATAATGGCGTTGGGAATATGGCAAATTGTCGCAGGAATTACGGAAGATAAATGGGGGAAGTAGCCAGATTTTCTTCTGGCCGGAGTCCCAGGGAAGAGATCTGATTTTGATAGAACTGGATCAACCTTCGATCCGATTACGACCATTTTCTTTGGCCTGATACAGAGCCTTGTCGGCATCCCGGAGCAAGTCATCCATGTTCTCATGGGACTGCATCTGGGCAATACCGACCGACACCGTCACGGCTGGCAAGGTCACCTCTTCCGCCGTGACCATTTTCGCGGCAGATACCATGCTGCATATTCTTTCGGCCGCGATCCGGCTCCCGTCCAGATCGGTATTCGGCAGGATCACCACGAACTCCTCACCCCCATAGCGGGTGACCAAGTCAGTTGGCCGCACACTACTCACCATAAGTTGGGCAACGATGCGCAGCACCTGGTCGCCGACAAGGTGGCCATGGTCGTCATTGATCTTCTTGAAGTGATCGATGTCGATCATCAGCAACGACAAGGGCTCATTACTGAACTGGCTGCGTTTCACCTGCCGCTTGAGCATCTTGTTCAACCAGCGGCGATTATAGAGGCCGGTCAGTTCGTCAATGGTTGCAGTAAGCTTATACTCCCGCTGCTTTTTAAAACTCTTGCTGATGGAAACATTACTGCTCCGTAGACGGCTGATAGTTGAAAACAGTAAATTGCGGGAAAAACTGTGGGAGGCGTTGACCAGCGACCAGAATGTGTCTTCCGCCAGGACCAAGAGCTGGCAATCGCTATCGCAGACCACGTGGGCCGAAGTATGTTGCCCGTCCAGCAGAGATATTTCGCCGACACTTTCACCGGCATGGAGGATTGACACGGGGGGATTTTCCAGAGAATCCAGATGGATGCGTAAGCTGCCGGAGAGAATGCAATAACAGCTCCGGTTCGCCTCCCCCTGGGAAAGCACAACATCGCCCGGTTCCAGGCAGATAATCGGACAGTCACCCAGCAGGCTGGTCACCCTTGCCGGTTCGACGTCGCTGAACAGCAAAAGTTTGTGCACCTCATTTCTGATAGGCTCAACAGGTTGTCTGGTCAAGGTGGTCCCCCCATCAATCACGGCTGGCAGAGCCGAACGGTTCAACCTAATTCCAGGATACTATACTTGGTTAGGCTGGACACTTCTCAGGATATTTTACCCCTCCTCAGCAAATGGCTCTTGCAGAGCGCTCTACTGATCGATGATAGCACAACCGCAAAACAGATATAA
>CBDVDF010000487.1:0-1764 GCA_965372675.1 uncultured Desulfobacterales bacterium | reverse complement strand
AGGCAAAGAAGAAGGCGCCGTCCTGTCCGGACCGGCAGGTTTCGGCCTATATCAGGCAGGCTTATCTCCTCGGTGACTTCAAGGGCAAGAGCGGCCAGAGGCTGATCTTTTATCGGCCGGTAAAGAAGGGCGGTAAAACTGCCAGCAAACCGATGCGGGTAATGGTCGTCGGTCTGGGGAAAGATGAGCCCGATCTGGAGCTTTTTCGCAAGGTCGGCGGGGTGATCGCCGGAGCCGCTCTTAAATTGAAAGCGGGGCGGCTACGGATCCAGATGGTCGAGGGTCTTGATATCGGAGCTGAGGAGATCGCCTGGGGCTTGTCTGAGGGGTTGATCATGGGTTCTTACCAGTTTGATAAGTACAAGAAGGAAGATCCTGAAGATAAAAAGTATCGCCTCAAAGAAGTGGTGATCCATACCACTGTGGCAACGTCGGTAAAGAAGGGAGTGAAGAGGGGGACGGCCGCGGCCCTGGCGGTTAACATCGCCCGTGACATGGCCAATGAGCCCGGTAACTTCTGGACTCCATCCCATTTCGCCAGCACCGGTAAGACCTTGGCGAAGGAGAAGGGCCTGACCTGCAAAGTCCTCGAAAAAGCGGTTATGAAGAAGCTCGGCATGGGTGGGATCATCGGGGTCAATCAGGGTTCGGATCAGCCGCCGAAGATGGTGATCCTCGAATATCGCGGCTCTAAAGCCAGGAAGGCGCCGACCCTGTTGCTGGTCGGTAAGGGTCTTACCTTTGATTCGGGTGGAATTTCCCTGAAGCCGGGTGCCGGCATGCAGGATATGAAATATGATATGTGCGGCGGCGCTGCAGTGATGGCGGCGATGCGGGCGGTGGCAGAACTGAAACCGGCCGGTGTTAATGTAGTGGCGATCATTCCCTCTACCGATAATATGCCCGGTCCCAAGGCTCTTAAACCGGGGGATATCATCACTCACTATAACGGTAAAACTGTCGAAGTTATCAATACCGACGCTGAAGGCAGGCTGATCATGGCCGATGCTTTGGCCTATGGGATCGACAAGTTCAAACCGGACGCGGTAATCGACATCGCCACCCTGACCGGAGCGGTGATCATCGGCCTCGGTCATCACCAGACCGGGCTACTGAGTAACGATGATGAGCTGGCCGCTAAATTGCTCGACAGCGGCAAGCAGAGCGGCGAGCCAAATTGGCGCCTGCCCCTTGGCGAAGATTATCAGAAGCAGCTTAAGTCCGAGGTTGCCGACCTGAAGAATATCGGCGGTCGGGCGGCAGGTACGGTTACCGCCGCCTGCTTTCTCCAGGAGTTTGTCGGTGAGACCCCGTGGGCCCATCTTGATATTGCCGGCACGGCTTGGAACTATACGAAAAAATCATATATGCCCAAGGGGCCGTCCGGAGTAGGGGTCAGGACCTTGATAGAATTGGTCCTGAACTGGAAGTAGAGCCCTTATCTTCTTGAGAAGAATGTTACAGGAACCGAAATTACTACCATTAAGGAGCCATATGGCACAAATTAAAGTATTGACAATGGTATAACTAGATAGATAGTATTGGGTATAACATGTGTCAATATTATATCTGGAGGTGTCTGAATGGCTGGTGTTAAAACTGCGATATCATTAGAAGAGAATTTGTTCAATCAAGTCAATCAGTTAGCCCGTGATTTACATGTGTCACGCAGTAAGCTGTTTACTCTTGCCGTCAAAGATTATTTAAAAAAACAAGAACGCAAAAAGCTACAAAAGAACCGGCCCATAGAAGATAATCACTACG
>CBDVDF010000486.1:0-1766 GCA_965372675.1 uncultured Desulfobacterales bacterium | reverse complement strand
GGAGCCGTCGGATATTTTTCTGGCAAAGGTGCTCTTTGACCCGGTCCAGATGGCGTCGACGTCGGTAAGAAATCCAGAGGCGTCATCTTCGTCCTGGACCTGCTTAGGAGTCGAAGTGTTTACTGTGTCTCCAAATAAAGCCCCGAGGCTGAGCTGCCAACGGTCGTTCAGGCCGCAGGCCCAGGCCGAGCCATCATCTTTAATGGCAAAAGTCGTGCTGTCTCCAGCTGCGACGAAGACAACATTGGTGAGGCCAGCAACCGGTTGTGGTTCTAACTCTCCGGGGTTGGTGGTGCCGTTACAGAGCTGACCATAACTGTTGCTACCCCAAGTCCAGACTGTGCCGTCTGCCATCAGGGCGACGTTGTGGTCCATGCCGACAGCGATCTGTGGAGTTGCCGCCAGGGCCGGAGCGGCCGTAAGCCAGGCAACTGACAAAAATGCTGCAACTATAGAATAAACGATGGATTTTCCCTTCATGGAACTTCCCCCTCCCCGATTTCTCAATTCAGAAATATGTCTGTGCCAAAGCATGGCGCCCGGCCGCAGACGATTGTTGTTGCTAGACCTTAAGAGCCTCTTAGGCCTACTACCCCCATTAATCAATGGTGTAGAATACAAAATTTGCTTCTGGTTGGCAAGGGAATTCAGGTTAGCTGCTTCTTTATGATAGGTGTGGGCTGGTGTGAGAGTGGGGTCAGAGAATTACCCCGCGCTCTTTGAGCAGGTTGATTATTTCTGCAACACACTGGTTGATCGGCATGCTGCCTGTATCTATCTCCAGATCAGGGTTGCCTGGAGGTTCATACGGGGCTGATATGCCTGTATAGTTTTCGATCTCGCCTCGCCTGGCTTTCTCGTAAAGGCCTTTGACGTCTCTTTGCTCGCAGACTTCCAGTGGGCAATTGCAATAGATCTCGATCAGATCATCGGGGCCTATTATCGATCTGACCGCCTGACGGTCTTTTTCCAAGGGGGAAATAAAGGCGGTAAGCGAGATAACGCCGGAATCGAGGAACAGGCTGACCATTTCGGCGATGCGGCGGAGGTTCTCGGCCCGGTCTTCGGCACTGAAACCGAGATCACCGCAAAGGCCATGCCGGACATTGTCGCCGTCGAAGACATAAGTGCGGCAACCCATCAGGTGCAGTCTTTCTTCGACTGCGTGGGCCAGGGTCGACTTGCCGGAGCCGGAGAGGCCGGTGAACCAGAGATTGGCACTGCGATGGCCGTTGAGGGTCTCCCGCCGGGAACGGATCACGGCGGCTCTGTGCTTGACGACGTTCGGTGATTTTCTCTTTTCTTGCATTCTTTTCCTCTGTGCATAATCGGATCGTATTGTTGGCCGAAGGTAGCAGGTTAATTAAAGTTAAAAGTTAAAAGTGTAAAGTTAAAAGTTGAAAGATGCGAGATGCGAGGTGAAAGTTTAAGGTACTCCGATCTTCATGTTTTTAACCTCTGAACCTTGAATTTTTAAACCCTGGACCTGATCCCTTGATCTAAACCGGGAGACAGATTGCATGCTGGCGCATTAAATCAGTCCCCTGGTCTCAGAATTCGGATGACAACCTCGCACCTCCTGATTAAAGGAGGTTTATGGTTCACCGTTCAGGGCTCATTGTCCTTGGTTCGATGTTCTTAACCTTTGAACCCTTGAACCTCTGAACGGGGAACCTTTTTACTTTCAACTTATCAGATATTGATTTATCAGAAGGTTCGGTCTAATATGGGGCAGATTTTTCACCACGTTGCCCTCGTAGCTCAGG
>CBDVDF010000485.1:0-1781 GCA_965372675.1 uncultured Desulfobacterales bacterium | reverse complement strand
GGCTGGGAATTCATTTGGTATGCTACAACTGTATTGGCTGGAATGACGCTGTTTTTTTTACTTATAAGTTGGAAAAATTTTAAAATAAGACTTCAGTAAAGGGTTCATAGTTCATGGTTTAAAGTTTAAAGTTCATGGTTCAAAGGTTCGGGGTTGAAGGATCACTCATGTTATGTAGTTTCTTAATTGCTAATAACGGGCAAGACAAAATTGAAATATAGTTGTATATTTCTCGTTTAACCTTACAGTTAAATTCCTTTGTGTATATCGGCTTGGAGCTGGGTTTGTTAAATCGGTTGGTCAGCCGTTAATATTAGTTTGGAGATGAACCGGAGTGAAAAGATCAGCGTTTATATTTCCTGTTTTCATAATTTTTCTGGTCTCAATTTGTCAGCCGGCATTGGCGGCCGAGCAGACGGTGATCAACTCCGATACCATCTGGTCCGGTGAGGTAGCGCTCTCCGAGGATGTACTGGTGATGCCCGGTGCCACCCTGACCATTAAGGCCGGCACTATCGTTACTGTCTCTCCCTGTGAATCTACCCAAACCCAGCCTGAGTTTCTCTCTCCCCTTACCGAGATCACCGTTCGTGGCAGCCTGGTGGTTAACGGCAGCAAGTCAGCTCCGGTTAAATTTATTATGGCCGCTGGTGGCGGTGAATTCGACTGGGCCGGGATCTATATCGATGGTGGTTCTCTTACCTTGAACCATACGACGATCAGTGGTGCTGATACGGCGGTGACGGTTATCTCCGGTAAGGCCGAGATCGGCTCCTCAGCGTTTAAAGGTAATCGGCATGGACTGATTGTCATGAAACCCGAAACAACGGTCAGGGCCGAAAATAGCGCCTTTACCGGCAACGATTACGGTATCGTTCTTTTAAATGGTGCCAAGGTCGAACAGGTGGATTGTCAGGTAAGTGACAACGAGAAGCAGGATCTGTATGAACGTGATCTCTCCTCATATATTCCCGATGAGAAGGTCTATACTGCCACCGAGAAGGATGATGACAGCGAATATCACAGCGAGTCGTTGCTGGGGACAGTGATCTGGAAGGACCGGGTGATCGTTAACGGTATTGTCCGGGTGCCGGCCAAGAGTCGCCTGATCATCATGCCGGGGACGATCGTCGAGTTTACCAGAAATGATACCAATGGCGACGGAATCGGCGAGAACGGTCTGCTGGTAATGGGGATGCTGGTTGCCAAGGGCACCGAGGAGCAGCCGATCATCTTCCGTTCGGCCGAGCGGAACCCACAGCGGGGTGATTGGGACGCGATCAATATCTACGCCAGCGACGGTTTCCAGAACCTGATCGAATACTGCCAGATCGAACATGCCTATCGGGCCATCCATCTCCATTTCTCCAATGTGGTGATCAATCAGTCGGTCCTGCGCAACAACTACCGGGGACTGCAGTTCCAGGAATCGCTGGTCGAGGTCAGCGGTAACGATATTTACGATAACAAAAGCGCCATGCGGGCCCGGGACTCGGAGCTCTTGTTTCGTGATAACCGGGTCTACGATAATTACCTGGGACCCTATATCTTCCGGATCAGCGGCAAGGTCAGGAACAACCAGATCACCGCCAACTACCTGGACGGTCTGCGGATCAGGGAAGGGGCCCTGGCGGTTGAAGAGAACTACCTGGCCGGCAACAAATACGGTCTGGCGGTGGCCTACTCGGTGTTCGGCAACTTCACCAATAACGTGGTGACCGACAATGTCGAGTCGGGGATCTCCATGAAGGGTACCGAACGAGTCGATGTCTCCGGTAACT
>CBDVDF010000484.1:0-1786 GCA_965372675.1 uncultured Desulfobacterales bacterium | reverse complement strand
TTTGGTTTTTGATAATTTGTCAATTTTCTTTTTTAATCTTTGCCGGCTGATCGTGCGAATCTGGTCGACTGCTATCTCCGCTTTTTTCCCGGTGCATTTTATCTGGAGTCTGGTTCTCCATGGCGGGTGGAGTTTTGAGGTCAGGGGGCAAACGACCACGGTTTCCAGGTATTTGTTCATTTCATCCTGGCTTATTATGACCACTGGATGTATTTTTTTTATTTCGCTTCCTATGCTGGGATTGAGGTCGGCATAATATATTTCATACCTCTTAATACTCAAAGTCTTCGTCCTCCAGTCCGTCCAGAAGCGCCGGGGTGAAATCGTCCCAATCCTCTTTCTCTGCAGCCATGGCTCGGTATGTCTCTTTCCAGGAAAGTCTGCTTTCCTGGTTCTGTCTGAGCAGCAGACCCCGGTCTGTTTCTTCGAGCAAAAGGTGGTCGCGCAGGCCATATTTTTGCAGGAGTGTCTTTGGAATGCGAATTCCGGTGGAATTCCCAATGGGGACCAGCTTGATATCTCTTATGCGGGTCTGTTTATTCATGGCTATGCTCCGTAGATGTTATGTTGAATGCTTTGTAATTACTGTAATTACATTCTGGCGAAAGGTCAAGGGCGAGAAGAAGAAATTAAAAGTGAAAAATTAAAATTGAAAAGTTGTGGTAGATACGGATCAGAAAGATCTCTCTCTTCGTTCGAGATGACAGGGGGGGGAAGAAGTTAAAAGTTACTAGGTGCCCCCTGAGGGTAAAAGGGAAAAGTTGAAAAGACAAAACAAGGGTTCAAAGGTTCAATGTTTCCGGTTCAAAGGTTCAAAGCTAAAAGGCTACAGCCTAAAAAATCTACAGGCTAAAAAGCTAGGTGTGGTGCTGATCAGAAAGATCTCTCATCTTTATTCGAGATGACAGGTGGGAGGGGCAGGGGGGCGATGCTATAGCCTACAGCCTTTTAACCCTTGAACCATGAACCTTGAACCCTCAAACCTCAAACCTTTCCTTCACCTATACCCTTCCGGGTTCTGAGACTGCCAGCGCCAGGAGTCTTTGCACATGGTTGCCAGGTCCCGCTCGGCCCGCCAGTTCAGTTCTTTGGCGGCTAAAGTCGGGTCGGCATAGAGTGTATCGATGTCACCGGGGCGGCGATCGGTGAAACGGTAGGGGATCTCCCTGCCGGATACTCTGGCAAAGGTGTTGACGATCTCCAGGACACTGTAACCCTGGCCGGTACCCAGATTATAGGTGACTACTCCTGGCTTGGTCGCCAATTTTTCCAGGGCTTTCAGGTGGCCGACGGCCAGGTCGACGACATGGATATAGTCGCGGACGCCAGTGCCATCCTGGGTCTGGTAGTCATCGCCAAAAATGGCCAGCTCCGGCAGTTTCCCCACTGCCACCTGACTGACGTAAGGGATCAGGTTGTTGGGGATACCACTGGGGTCTTCGCCGATCCGGCCGCTCTCGTGGGCGCCGATCGGGTTAAAGTAGCGGAGCAGGGCGATATTTAACGACGGATCGGCGGTGTGGAGGTCCTTGAGGATCTCTTCGATGATCAGTTTGCAGCGCCCGTAAGGGTTGGTGACCGAGAGCGGAGAGTTTTCATCGACCGGCAGTTTCTCCGGTCGACCGTAGACCGTAGCCGAGGAACTGAAGACGATGTTCTTTACCCCGTACTCGGCCATCACTTCGCAGAGGACCAGGGTGCTGACAACATTGTTGTGGTAATACTTGAGGGGGAGCGCTACCGATTCGCCGACTGCCTTGAGGCCGGCGAAATGAATGACTGCATC
>CBDVDF010000483.1:0-1792 GCA_965372675.1 uncultured Desulfobacterales bacterium | reverse complement strand
TGAGCGGAGTATGCAAAGTTGATGGAACTTTGGAAATAAGCTCAAATCCTAAAAAGATTGTTAATACAAAAACAAAAGTTAGAAATACGGGTTCCATGTGTTCCCTCACTTATTCATGATACTCTTATACATTTCACTGAACAGTTCGCCGTCATGGGTGATCATTGCACCCTTGATGAGATCGTCTTCCAGATTCAAGTTGAACTTATTCTCTTCCTTGTCCCAGAAGTGGTCTACAAAATTCCCCAGGTTGGAGGAATACACCTGGCTGGCTGATGAAGCCACCTGGCCGGGAAGATTTCCCAAACCGACGACTTTGACGCCTTCAATCTCCACCACCTTGTCCAGTTCCGATCCTTCCACATTGCCGCCTGTTTCCACCGCCATATCAACGATAACCGAACCGGGCTGCATCTGGGCGATCATGCCCCGGTCAACGATACGCGGTGCCGGGCGGCCGAAAAGCTGGGCTGTGGTAATAACAATATCTGCCTGGGCACAGGCCTTGGCCATACCTTCCTTCTGCTTCTCCATCTGCTCAGGGGTCAACTGTACAGCATAACCGTCCTTTGTCTGGCCCATTTCACCGAGGTCAACCTTGACAAACTTTGCACCAAGGGATTTTACCTGTTCTTCCACAACAGGGCGGGTATCAAACGCCTCAACCCGGGCACCGAGCCGCCGCGCCGTAGCGATGGCCTGCAGACCGGCAACCCCTACACCGATAATAAAGACTTTCGAAGGCTTGATCGTACCTGCCGGCGTGGTCATCATGGGCAGGATCTTGTCCAGCTGCTCGGCACCGATAATAACCGCCATATAGCCGCCGAGGTTCGCCTGCGAGCTCAATACATCCATTTTCTGGGCAACGGTTGTACGGGGCAGCATCTCAAGACTCACCGCACTGATCTTGCATGTCTTCATTTTGTCGACCAGTTCAAGCTCCTTAAATGGATCAAGATAACTGATATGGATGCAGCCCTCTTTCATCATGTCGATTTCATCCAGCGGCGGCTTGCGCAGTCGCAGGATAATATCAGCTGACTGGAGCATAGCCTTGCGGTCCGGATTCACTTTGGCGCCGACCTTTTCATAATCAGCATCCGTAAACCGGCAGGAAAGCCCCAGGCCGGATTCGACCTCAACTTCAGCGCCAAGTTTGACGAGCTTGTCAGCTGTGGCCGGGATGAGAGGGACACGGGTTTCCCCCTCGTGCATTTCTTTCATTACAGCAATCTTCATAGTTGCTCCTTTCTTTAAGACAAGAAGATGGCGTATGGGCCAACAAAGGTCATATATAAAAAAATAAATAAAGGGTGAGACTTACAGTAAAAGTCCACCCATATTGATAGTGTTTAAAGCCCATAAATCAAGGCATTAAACACTAGACTAAATCTTAGGTTGTGCCAATTACCATATTTCTATGATAATTGCACCCCCAAAATGTGACTTTATTACAGAGGGCTGGGAATTATCTCTTTTTTCTTTGATGCTCTCGTTAAAAGCCTTTAGAAGTTGAACCTGATGCCGGCAAGAATACGGTGGCAGCTATATTCATAATCCAGGCCTTTATCTTCACTTGTAGTAAAATTCGGATCTGTTGTAAGGAGGTAACGGTAGCCTATATCATATGTTATGTGCCGGTTCATCTCCCAACCAATACCGGCGCCAACCTGAAAAGCCAGCTCGGTTTCATCATCATCCGCCAGGGGCTGATCCAGGACAGTGGCGTTATCCAACTCTATCTTCGCAAAACCTGCTCCAAGGAGTGCATAGATAATGACACCCGAGC
>CBDVDF010000482.1:0-1797 GCA_965372675.1 uncultured Desulfobacterales bacterium | reverse complement strand
TCATGCCTTCGAAAAGATTCGCCTGGTGGAAGAGAATGTTGGTCTGGTAAGTGAACTTAAAGAGAAGAACACCGAACTGAAAGGGGCTATCGATACCCTTGAGGATCTGGCCAACCATGACAGTTTGACCGGTCTGCATAACCACCGTTGTTTTCAGGAGGCCCTGACCATGGAGTTAAATCGGGCCGTCAGGTATCAGCGGGAATTCTCGCTGCTATTTCTGGATGTGGATTATTTTAAAGTATACAACGATACCCATGGCCACCCCGCCGGCGATGAACTGTTAAGAAGTTTCGCCGTACTGGTGAAAGAACTCTTAAGACAATCTGATTTCTTCGCCAGATATGGTGGTGAGGAGTTTATCGTCATTCTCCCCGAGACTTCCAAGGATGGCGCTGCTATGGTGGCGGAATCAGTTCGTGATATAGTTGACAACCACCCTTTCCCCGGCCAGGATAAACAGCCGGAAGGGAACCTGACCATCAGCCTGGGTGTAAGTACATTCCCGGAAGACGGGGGGTCACCAAAAACTCTCATAAGTAAGGCCGATAAGGCGCTTTACCGGGCCAAACATACCGGTCGTAACAAGGTTTGCATCTGCGACCGGGAATAGTGGTGAGGCACTAGCGGCTGAGAATTTTAGCGGCTCGTTCTTGAGTTGTTTTCCGAACTCTGGTCGCACCATTGATCTTTGATCTTTTCGATCTGCTCCCGATAGGGACCGACCGGGCTTTTCTGTCCGCAATCCTTGCAGACCACACTAGCATTGTGTCAGCGTCCTTTGATGATCGCAGAGCCGCCGCAGAACAGGCAGGTCAGGATCATATCATCGTCTTTTGTTTTCATAAGAATTAAGAAAATAGGATAAAAAAAGGGTTCCTGAATATCTTTCAGGAACCCTTGGTATTTCTGGGGTGAGTGATGGGGTTTGAACCCACGGCCTCCTGGGCCACAACCAGGTGCTCTAACCAGCTGAGCTACACCCACCATGCAGTTAAGCAGGGCCTTTATTTAATAGATAGATATGTTTTTGGCAAGGTCAAAGTGGAGTAGCTGTAGAAGAGTATAGCCTTATGCTATTTCTTTGCCGCAGTCCTTACAGATCTTGGCATGGGCTTTTATGATCTCCGCACAGTGTTTGCATTCTATCCGGTTGTGTTTCTTTAGGATCCGGCCAATCGCCAGTCCGGCCAGCTGGCCGATCTCGGTGTGGCGGAACTTGTGGGCTCTGATCTGGTCAATGCAGGCCAGATCATTGACCCGGTCGAGAAGTTCGCAGGCCTTACGGCGGTTCTTGAGATTGGCGTCATCGTCGGTGATCAGGCAGATCAGCGGTTCGAGATTTTTTTCGGCCACACAGTTGTCTAACTGGGCGATAGCCGCCTTTTCTCTCTGGTGTCTTTCGTTGTTCTCTTCCAGTTCCTCCGGATCGATAATGCTGCCGGTGAAGGCATCTTTGCTGCCGACCATCATCGGGCCGCCCTTATCTTCGTTGGGCAGCAGCATGTAGCGGCAGGAGGAGTTATGACCGTAACGTTCCTCGAACTCCTCCCAGCTTTTGGCGAAGATCTGGCACTCGTCATTCAGACAGATGAAGAACAGCTCTGTTCCCCAGCCGAGTCCGTCACCGACGTGATAGGGGGGGGTGTGGCAGCAGGACAGCTCCTTTTTGCAGTGTGGGCAATGGTGTTTCTCTTTGGCTATTTCGTAACAGCGTTCATCCATGAACATTCTGGTGCTACCTCCGGTAATATGTATTGCCGTCATGCCTTGCGAGTCGTGGGTCGGGAAGACTCG
>CBDVDF010000481.1:0-1799 GCA_965372675.1 uncultured Desulfobacterales bacterium | reverse complement strand
AAGGGTTCTTCCAGTGTTGATGAGTCGATGCTGACCGGTGAGAGTATGCCGGTCTCGAAAAATGAAGGGGATAAAGTAGTCGGCGCCACCCTCAACACCAACGGGGTCCTGCAGGTCAGGGCCGAAAAAGTCGGCAATGATACGGTTCTGGCCAGGATCATCAAAATGGTCCGTGAGGCCCAGGGCAGCAAAGCGCCGATCGCCAATCTGGCGGACCGGATCAGCCTCTATTTTGTGCCGGTGGTCATGACCATTGCTATCCTGGCAGGTCTGATCTGGTTCTTCGCCGCCGGAGAGGATTTCTCTTTTTCCCTGCGGATCTTTGTCGCAGTTATGGTTATTGCCTGTCCCTGTGCAATGGGTCTGGCGACACCTACTTCGATCATGGTCGGAACGGGACGCGGGGCTCAGCTGGGAGTCCTGGTCAAGAGTGGTGAGGCTCTGGAAAAGGCCCAGAGCATCGATGCCGTTATCTTCGATAAGACCGGCACTCTGACCTATGGCAAGCCCGCACTTACCGATCTGCTGTTATTTTCTGAAAAGTTTTCCGAAGAGGAAACCCTGACTCTGGTCGCCGGAGCAGAGAACCTGTCCGAGCACCCTCTGGCCAAGGCTCTGGTTACCGCCGCAGAGGAGAAAGGTCTCAAGCTGCGGGAGGCTGAATCGTTTGAGGCGGTTCCCGGCCGTGGGATCGTCTCGAGGATTGACGGTCATCAGCTGTTGCTTGGCAATCTTGAATTTATGAAAGAAAAGGCGGTGGCCGGATATGACAACGAAGAGGCTGCGAGCGCTGCAAAGGAGATGGCCGGGCGGGGCAGGACAGCTCTTTATCTTGCTATTGACGAGACGTTCATTGCCCTGCTGGTGATCGCCGACCAGATCAAACCGGAGGCTGCGGCTACTGTGACGATCCTGCGGGAAATGGGGATCAGGCCGATCATGCTTACCGGCGATAACGAACTGACCGCCAGGGCTATCGCCGAGCAGGCCGGGATCAGTGAAGTTATTGCCGAAGTCATGCCGGAGCATAAGGCGGATAAGGTTATTGAACTTCAGAAGCAGGGGCTGAAGGTGGCGATGGTCGGAGACGGGATCAACGATGCGCCGGCCCTGGCTACTGCCGATATCGGTATTGCGATGGGTACCGGCATAGATGTGGCGATAGAGTCTGGGGACATCGTCCTGATGAAAGGGGACCTTTCCGGTTTGCTGACTGCGCTGGCGCTCAGCCGGGCGACCATGCGGAACATCAAGCAGAACCTTTTCTGGGCCTTTGTTTACAACATAATAGGGATCCCGGTCGCCGCCGGGCTGCTCTATGCCTTCGGTGGCCCGACCTTAAACCCGATGATCGCTGGGGCGGCTATGGCCATGAGTTCTGTGTCGGTTGTTACCAACGCCCTGAGATTGCGCTTTTTTTCGCCACCAGCCGTTAGCTGATTTCTCTCGTCATCTCTCTGTGACCCTATCCTCGCTGTAATTTACTGAAGGTTTATAAGCCTATCTTTTGGTTGCCGCCTGTTTTTTCTGGACTTTTGGGGGGATTTCTATATTTAATACAAAGTTGGGGGAAGTAATGGCTTCTCAAGTCTTAATGAAAAACTATAAATGGTGATTGTGATGAGTAAACGTTTTGTTGTATTGCTGGTGGTATTTTCTTTCCTGTTCAGTGGACTGGTTCTGGCCCAGGAATTCGGTGTTAAAAAGAAAAGACCTAAACCCCATGAATTCGGCAATGTGATCATCGATAATTATTCCAGCAAAGCCAATAAAGCCCCGGTAGTTTTTAAACACTGGTT
>CBDVDF010000480.1:0-1806 GCA_965372675.1 uncultured Desulfobacterales bacterium | reverse complement strand
TTTCAGGCAAAATAGATTCGACCTTAATTTCTTCGTTTAAAATTTCGACAAAAGGTATAAGTTGATGGTCGCCAGCACCCAGCCCTTCCATATCTACCACAACACGTAGGTCATCAGCTCTGAGTGCGCCCAAGGCAGGCAGGGGACCCGAGACAATAAGATCAACAGTTAATGATGAAAGCTCGGCAACCAAAGCAGGATCAAGATTAATAACTTCGAGAATGGTGTTGAAGGGGAGAGTTCTGTGAGCGCATGTGTAACCGTATGTGTCGTATGTTTCCCCGTTTGCCGTCTGCCTGCCCTGGAAAATGCCTCCGTACCAGGAGGCCGTGCCGGTCTGTTCCCAGGCGCTGAGTTTAATCGGGCCGCCGATGATGGTCAGGATGAAGAACAAGGCGGCCGACAACGGCCGGGAAAGTGGACTCATGTTACCTGTATCGGCGGTTGGGAACTGATAGCTGACCTCTGCCGATTTCTACCGGGTACCTGTGGCTGAAGGGTCTGCAGCAGTGATAAACTTCTATCCGGAGGCTTCCAAGTGAAGCGAATTGCTTATCATCAGTTCTGTCCCGTCCTCGCCGACCCGGCAGCCAACCGGGATATTGTCGCCGGAACCCTGGAAGGCGTCAAAGCCGATCTCATCGTACTGCCCGAACTGGCGTTCACCGGATATTCCATGACGGATCGGAAGACCGTCTCGGCACTGGCCGAGGATCCCGCCGGTTCACCGTCGTTGGAGCTGCTGACCGGACTCTGCCGCACCGGGGATTATCATATTGTCGCCGGATTTGCCGAGCGAGCCGGGGACAAGCTGTACAACAGTGCGGTTCTCGTCGGCACGGGGGGCCTGGTGGGTATTTACCGGAAAATCCATCTCTTCGGTTTTGAATCGGAATTGTTTGATCCCGGACCCGACCCCCCGGCGGTATAGGATATCGGCGGCCTGAATGTGGGTATGATGGTCTGTTTCGACTGGTTCTTTCCCGAAACGGCCCGGCTGCTGGCTCTGGCCGGTGCCGACGTCATCGCCCATCCCGCCAATCTTGTACTCGACTGGTGCCAGAGGTCCATGGTAACCCGCTGCCTGGAGAACAATCTCTTCGCTGTCACTGCCAACCGCTTCGGTTCAGAGAGCCGAGGCGGCAAGGCTCTCACCTTCACTGGCGGCAGCCAGATTACCGCCCCCCGGGGAAAGATTCTCGCATCTGCCGGGCCGGCGACAGATGCGCTGGAAATCATCGAAATCGATCCGGATATGGCCAGGGACAAAAATGTTACCGCAGTCAATCACCTTCTGGATGATCGCAAAACAAAACTTTATAAGGGGCTTTTGTAATGTTTGTACTGACTTTCCTACTCCTGTTCGCACTCGTATCGTGGAAACTCCTGCCGATTATCGGATTGCTGTTGTTGCTGATTTGTTTTCTGGGCTGGCGAATTGCAAGGCATGAGGGCTGGTCGCTGAGCAGGGGATTGTACTGCGCGTTTATTACTGCCACTACCGTCGGATACGGTGTCATTCATCCGACAAAACCCCGTACCAGGGCCTTGAGCATCATCATTGCCTTACTCGGTCTCCTGCTCACCGGAATCATGGTAGCTCTGGCTATGCAGAGTCTGGAGTTGGCCGCCGAGTACACAGGTTTAGCCGGTGATATACAAGATCAATTAGAATTTCTGAGTAAATAAATTGTAAATTCGACACCCATGTTTGTTAATGGTACCCTTTCAGCATGAAGATGCAAAAAGAAAAACAGGAGGAACTCTCTGTATATTTCTTTTCAAGAGAAGAGATTCTATCTGCTT
>CBDVDF010000479.1:0-1810 GCA_965372675.1 uncultured Desulfobacterales bacterium | reverse complement strand
GACTATTTTACGATCATCAAGTTTGTCGACCAGTTCCGCCAGAGAAAAAGCGGCTTCGGCCCCCTCACCGGCCAGTTCTTCGGTCTTGGCGGCTGTACGGTTATAGGCCACCACCTGGTGGCCTCCCTGCAACAACCGCCTGCTCATATTCATGCCCATCCGGCCCAATCCCACCATACCGATCTTCATAGAGATCCCTCCTGACTCATAAGCCGGTCAAATTCCTTCTCAAGATAGCCGAGATGCATCTTCTCCTCGTCAACCAGGCGCCGGAACAGATCGGCGGTCGTGGCATCGCTGGCCTGATTGGCCAGCCGGCCGTACAGGTCCATCGCCTGGGTCTCGAACATCATCGCCATATCAAAGATATCGGTCATGGTCAGGAATTCAGGCCTGACCCGGTCAAGGAACTGACTGACCGATCTGCCTCCCTCCATGGTCGCCTGGTCGGCCGACGGAACCGGCGGAGTAGGTTGATCAACATGCAAATGGCTGTACTCCTCTGCCAGCCAGGCCTTATGCTTGTCCTCAAATCCGGCCAGCCGTTCCAGAAGTTTCTGCTGCTCCGGATCTTCGACCTTTTCGGCCAACCGGGCATAAAACTGCTGCAGACCGTCTTCCAGGGCGTAGGAGAGGCTAAGACTGCTTTCGAAATCAGCATTAATATCGATCAGCTCCAGCCCTTGTGTTTCAGGCCCATTGGCCTTGAGGCCCAGCCACTTCTTGATGCCACCACTGATGTTATATACCTCCTTAAACCCCTGACCAGCCAGAAACTGGGCCGCCGCCCGACTCCGGCCACCAACCGCGCAATAGACCAACACCGGCTTTTCTTCATCCAGCTCTTTCAGCCCTTCAGCCAGCTGTTTAAGGGGGATCAGCCTGGCCCCGGGCAGGTGCTCGGCCTCATATTCCCTAGGCTGCCGGACATCAAGCAACTGATAATCCACGTCGGAGCGGGAAGCCATAAACTCCCGGGCTTCCTCCGTATTCAGACTGTTAACGGGCTTTAACAATGATTTCCAGTTCATCTTCCATCCTTGTTGGTTACTAATAGCGGGGCATTCCCCGCCAGAAATTTAAGGCAGTTGTTTTTACCTTATAATAAATTTATTCCCAAAACCAGTTCAATCCGGTACCCATACTCCACCGTCAAATGAGATGGCCGTAGATACAAGAAGGCAAGAATGTTGATAATCCTGATGCGATATCAACGACTTGCCGACGCCGTAGATGCGACCATATCGTTTGACCCGTCAGGGACTAAATGGCCCATCTTGGTGATATAATAGTGTCGCTATGTCTAGGTAATTATTTCAAACTTCAAATCTTTTAAATTTACTTGCCATTTAGGCGGTGGATTATGGGCACCTGGCATTCTGCCTTTAGAGGACAGCTGCTGCAGTACTTGCCCTTCTTCTCATGTTTTTCACAGCACTTCTCCTTCAGCTTCTTTTTGCCTTTATGACGTTTTTTATCACCCATCTCAGACCTTAAATTATATATCCATGCTGTGTTTTGCTGCCATGCTCCCCTTCCCTCGCGAGAACTATTACTAATAGAATAGCAAGCTTTGATATTCTGACCAGCATTTAGGCCGTCTCAATACCATTTATATAGTGATTTAAAAGAACAGCACCAGCCATCATCGCAAATAATTCCCTGCCGTTTTTCCGTTAAATAACCGCAGATCTTGTCCAGCTTGAAAATATCTGGATTGTATTGTATTTTTTGTCCCCTTTTTTATGTTAATATAAATTTGAACCTTATGAACAGGCGGCGAATCAAAGCCGCGATTTTCGTATTGCAA
>CBDVDF010000478.1:0-1818 GCA_965372675.1 uncultured Desulfobacterales bacterium | reverse complement strand
TTCAGTTTTAAGCTAAAGTTACCGGTAATACTGAACACTTTCTATAATTCGCTGTCATTTGAGATCCGGCTTTAATCCATGGTCCGGGTCATTTCCCGAGATCGCTCCTCGGTTCTGCTCCTGACCTGTTCGCCATCACCAAGTCCGCTGCCATATTCCTTGCGCTTGGCTTTGGCTTTAGCGGTATCCTTTTCTGCATCTTTATCCCGGTAGCGTTCGCGATCCCGATCCCGATCCATATCCTTTCTCCAACTCCGTTCACTGGACTCTTTTTTTTGTGTTGACCAGGATTTTGATCGTTGCATTCCTGAGCCGTAACTATCGAATCCGGATCCTCCTCCGCTGAAACTGGAGCCGCCACCGGAGCTGCTACTTCCTCCACCGCCACCACCGCCACCAGCACCACCACCGCCACCACGGGCTGCGGCTATAGATCCACTAAGTAGAATTAAAGCGGCTGGAATAATAACTAGTTTGTAAATGTTTGATTTCATTGTAAATCCTCCTGAATTATTCAGTTGCTGTTATTGTCATAGTGACGCTGTTATCGTCATTAAAATCCAAAGTGGTGCTTACCAGGCCATCGAGCATGCTCACGTAAGTCAGGAGGCCGTCATCGATCATATTTTCCATCGATCTTAAAGTCTGACTAGTGATCATTGTTTCCCACATCCCTGTTTCCGGATCTTCGGCTATGACCATGTCCGCATGGGGGGTGTCAGCGATCACTGCATCGATCATTTCATATACTTCCGCATCAACAACTCCTTCTGCTGCATGATGAGCCCAGAGGGGTGTCGAGGCCATAGCCAGACAAATAGCGATCGCGCTCAAAATCTTTTTCATTTTCTGTCTCCGTTTCCCGGTAATTTTTTAAAAACACTTGCGGCGCTCTTGCCGCTTCACTAAAACAATGGAGAGCCCGGTTCCGGATATTCGGGTCCTCCTGATCATATAAACGTTCGTCAGTCGAAAAAGTTTACTTGAGGTGTAAAATAATATGGAATGGATTGCTGATCCTCAGGCCTGGATTGCCCTGGCAACCCTGACTGCTCTGGAAATCGTCCTGGGTATAGATAATATTATTTTTATAACGATCCTGGCCGGGCGCCTGCCTGAACATCAGCGACAGCGGGGCCGGACCATCGGCTTGATGCTGGCGATGGCGACCCGGATCCTCCTGCTGCTTTCCCTGACCTGGGTAATGGGGCTGACCGAGCCGCTGTTCGAGTTCTTGGGCAGACAGATAAGCGGCCGGGATATGATCATGCTGGGCGGCGGGCTTTTCCTGCTGGCCAAGAGCACCCATGAGATCCACAACAATCTTGAAGGACCGGAGGAAAGTGAAAACAGGTCGGGGACGGCCGGCTTTGCGGCGGTCCTGATCCAGATCGCCCTGATCGATATCATCTTTTCGCTGGATTCAGTTATCACTGCGGTCGGGCTGGCCAGGCACCTGGCGATCATGATCCTGGCGATCGTTATTTCAGTTGGAGTGATGCTTTTTTCCGCCCAGGCTATCGGCGATTATGTCGAGCAGCATCCGACCCTGAAAATGCTGGCCTTAAGTTTCCTGATCCTGATCGGTTTCTCGCTGATGGGCGAGGGATTTGGCCTGCATATCCCCAAGGGCTACATCTATTTTGCCATGGCCTTCTCGGTCGGGGTGGAAATGCTTAACATGAAGATCAGGGCCAGGACGGCCAAGCCGGTCAAGCTGCACCGGATCTCATGAAATATCAGGTTAGGGGGAAAAGATCGATGTTTAGATTCAACTTTGAAGTGCGAGAAGCCCTACTCCCCATATAGGACCTCAGC
>CBDVDF010000477.1:0-1828 GCA_965372675.1 uncultured Desulfobacterales bacterium | reverse complement strand
TTACCAATCGAAACAACTCGTACCGAGTCGCCATATTTATCGTCAAAAACCGCCGGGTCCTGAGCATAAAAAGGATCATAAACCGCCATCCGGTGGCTGGCCTCCTTGAAGATCAGCGAAAGGGTCGGACCCGGGCCGCAGCCGAAGTCGAGACCGGCACTGCCCGGCGACAATCTTTCCAGGAGGGGCGCCGCCAATCGGCCCAGGAAACTGCGGTAACCGGCATCGTCCGGTGAATTCTGGTGGAGATCGTACTCGGCTTTTTCGTCACTGGCAGAGAGATGTTGGGCCGACGGGACAAAAACCAACCGGCATCTCTGACATTGCAGGAAGTTGCGCCGGCTATCCTGCCAGAAATCAGTAACGTCCGGATCAGCACACAACGGGCATCTGGGCTTTGCTATTAACACTACCGGTCAGGATGTCTGGTGTTTGATGAAGGTGTCGTTGTTATACTCTTCAAAGGCAAGCTGCAGTTCCTCCCGGGTGTTCATGACGATCGGGCCGCGCCAGGCCACTGGTTCTCCGAGCGGCTGACCGGAAACCAGCAGGAACCTGACCGGCTCTTCCTCGGTAGTAACCAGCAGGCTTTCGCCGTCTTCAAACAGGACCAGACCGCCATCGCCGACCAATGGCCCGATCTGCATATCAAAATAATTGGCCCCCTCCGCCTCATAGCTGAACGGTTTTTTCTCCTGGCAAAAACAGCCCTCGCCACCAATCACATAGGCGAACACCTTATGGCCTGCCTTGGTGGGGTGCTGGTATGACGAGCTGGCCGGCACAGTTATGTCAAGATACTCCGGGTCGATGACGATATCCTGCACCGGCCCCTCGGTATCACCGACCTTACCGGCGATGATCTTGATCTTTACACCGTTAGCGACCTCCACTTCCGGAATCTGCGCCGCCTTGATATCACGATAGCGGGGATCCATCATCTTCATCGAGGCCGGCAAGTTGGCCCAGAGCTGAAAACCAAGGATCCGACCCTGGTCGTCACCAAGCGGCATTTCCTGGTGAATTATGCCACTACCGGCAGTCATCCACTGGACATCTCCGGATGAAATGATCCCCTTGTTGCCCATGCTGTCGCCATGTTCAACATCACCGCTTAAAACGTAGGTGATGGTTTCAATACCCCGGTGCGGATGCCAGGGGAAGCCTTTGCTGAAATACTCTTTCTCATCAGAGCGAAAATCATCAAAGAGCAGGAAAGGATCAAAGAGCGGTACTTCACTGAAACCGAAGCCCCGCCGCAGATGGACCCCGGCCCCTTCAATCGTGGGCTTGCTCATCAGGACCTTGCGGATCTTTCTGATCGTGCTCATAACCTACCTCCTTATCATTTTCCAGATCTGCCTATCACCAACCAGCAAAGTTCAATGGAAGATCATCACCAGGGTGGCATGGCAGAGGGCCAGGAACAGGGTGGATAATGCCAGCCTTCGGTGCCAGGGGAAAATCGCGGCCCGGTTCCTGGCCATTTTCAGGCCGAGGGTGACAGTGGTCAAAAGTGCAGAGATGGTGACCACCCCAAAGGGGATAATGATCAGCTTGAAGATGGTTGACTCTGGATCTTCAGGGCCATCCACCCCATTGGCCAGAGCAGTTCCTGTCCATCCTCCTGCCACGATAAACAGCCAGCCTGCTATCCTGCCTACACTGATCATTTTGCCTCCTGCCTGTTTAACCACTATACAACAACCATCCTTCCCGAAATAAAAAGAAGGAGAAAAAGACCAGCATCACCCCAAGGCCTTTCATGGTCAGCAGATAAGCCCGCCCGGAGAGAAAAGCCCGTGATCTGCCGGTCAACACCGCCAGC
>CBDVDF010000476.1:0-1838 GCA_965372675.1 uncultured Desulfobacterales bacterium | reverse complement strand
CCAGTCGTCATAGCCGCCGGCATACTCCTGCACCACCCCTTCCCCGTCAAAGACCAGGGTGCTGGTGACCACATTGTTCAGGAAATCCCGATCATGGCTGACCAGCAGAATCGTCCCCTTATACTCAAGCAGCAGTTCCTCGAGCAAGTCCAGGGTTTCGGCGTCAAGATCGTTAGTCGGCTCATCGAGGATCAGGATATTGGCCGGCTGGGCGAAAAGCCGGGCGAGCAGCAACCGATTCCGTTCCCCACCGGACAGCACCCTGACCGGAGAGCGAGCCCGATCTGGGCTAAAGAGAAAGTCACCCAGATAGCCGATCAGGTGACGGTGACGGCCATTGATCTCGATGGTGTCACCGCCGTCACCGAGATTATCGATCACCGTCTTTTCGGGATCAAGCTGGATGCGCTGCTGGTCGAAATAGGCCGACTGCAGGTTGGTCCCCAGGCTGACTTCCCCTTGGTCAGGAGTAAGATCGCCAAGCAACAGCCGCAGCAGGGTGGTCTTGCCGGCGCCGTTGGGACCGATAATACCGATCCGGTCACCCCGCAAGATAGTGGTGCTCAATTCTTTAATCACCGGCTGGTCGGCAAAACTGAAACTGACGTTTTTTAACACCGCCACCAGCTTACCCGAGGCCCCGCCCCGGCTGATCTCCATTTTGACCCGGCCCAGCTGTTCACGACGATCCTGGCGCTGGCGGCGCATCTCCACAAGTTCCCTGACCCTCCCCTCATTGCGGGTCCGCCGGGCCTTGATCCCCTTTCTTATCCACACTTCTTCCTGGGCCATCTTCTTGTCAAAACGGGCATTCCGGACCGTCTCGTCACCAAGCATTTCCTCCTTGCGACGCAGATAGTTCGCATAATCCCCTGGCCAGCTGGTCAGGCGGCCGCGCTCAATATCAACGATCCTGGTCGCCAGTTTTTTCAGGAGGGCCCGATCATGGGTCACGAAAAGCAGGGCGTGGGAAGAAGTGAGGAGGAATTCTTCCAGCCAGATGATGGCCTCAATGTCAAGATGGTTGGTCGGTTCGTCAAGCAGCAGCAGATCGGGATCACTCACCAGGGTCCGCCCCAGCAGGACCCGCCTCTTCATACCTCCGGAGAGAGCGGAAAATTCCTGATCGGCATCAAGCTGCAAGCGGGACAGCACCGTGTCGATCTTCTGCTGCACCTGCCAGGCTCCAGTGTTCGCCATCTCCTGGTCTACCGCCGCCAGCTCGGCCAACAACCGTTCATTACTGCCCCCGGCCAGCTGTTCGCTTATCTTGTGGTGCCTGGCAAGCACCGATTGCTGGTCGCCAAGGCCACTGCCAACCACCTCATAGACCGAACCGGTTATATCACCGGGCACTTCCTGTCTGAGCCGGGCGATCCGTAAACCCTGCTGACGGACGATCCTGCCACCGTCCGGTTCTATTTCACCGGAGATCAGCTTCATCAAAGTCGACTTACCTTCGCCGTTGCGGCCAACCAGGCAAACCCTTTCGCCGGGCTCGATCTGCAGGTCGATCTTCTCGAGGAGCGGCGCCCCCCCGAAGCTCAACGATATGTCCTGTAAACTTATCAATGCCATAATAATCAATCCCGTCCTGATCAGCGTCAGTGCTTCGCCGCCCATAATAAAAGCCCATAAAATACCCGCAAGCATTAATTTCAACCGCTTACAGGTTTCTTATGGGCTTTCCCTGCTCGAAACTATCGGCAGAGTTGGGATCACCGGATCCCTGAACCTTTCTTATTTAGCTGCCAGAGAAAACTCTCCCTGAAGAGTAGTCCTAGCGCTTTTCTCCGTTGAGGGCATCCCGCCAACCCCAGAATTATTGGCCATGAAAA
>CBDVDF010000475.1:0-1841 GCA_965372675.1 uncultured Desulfobacterales bacterium | reverse complement strand
CCCGCCAATGGTCATTTACCTGATCGCCAGCGGCGAGGCCAGCGCCGACCTGGTGCAGATGCTTGACCAGGCCGCCACCAGCCAGGAAAAGGAGGTTGAGATGATGACCGGCCTGACCACCGCCATCTTTGAACCGGTGCTGATCCTGCTGATGGGAGGACTGGTCCTGCTGATCGTCCTGGCCATCCTGATGCCGGTCTTTGAACTGAACCAGTTGGTGAGGTGATAGGCAAAACAGAACCGCAGAATGTCGAACAAGGAATAATGAATGATGAAGGGTGGAAGAGTTCTTATGAAGGGTACCTTCCCTTCGATATTCGAAATTCCTTGTTCGACATTCGATATTCAAAAAAAGAATCCGCGGCTACTGCTAACTGAAAGCTACCCTCTACAAAACGGGGGGTTAAACCATGAAAACAGACAAATCAAACAAAGGCTTCACCCTCCTGGAACTGTTGGTGGCCATGGCCATTCTGACCATCGTCGCAGTGACGGCCCTGAATAATAATTCTACCATGATCAGCAACACCGCCTACCTTAGAGAAAAGACCCTGGCCCACTGGGTGGCGATGAACAAGGCGGCCGAACTGCGCCTGACCGGCCGACTGCTCAGCAGCGAAGGGCTGCAGGGAGTAGCGGTGATGGCCGACCAGCGCTGGAACTGGCAGGCTACCGGCAAAAAAACCCCTGACCCGGACCTCCAGGTCGTCAATATAGAAGTCAGAAGAGATGATACCCCGACCGAAACTCCCCTGGCCGCTCTGACCATGTACCTGGGAAGACCGGCCGGCTACAAGATCAACTGACCGGGACCAAGACTACATGAACCGCAGAATGATGAACATGGAATTTCGAATATCGAAGGGAAGGTACCCTTATAAGAAATCTTCCATCCTTCATCATTCATTATTCCTGGTGACCTCGATATTCAAAAAAAACCAACCGCAACAGCGGCAACTGCAAACAAAAATCTACCCGCCTGAACGAGGGGTACTTTGAAAACAGACAAATTAAATAAAGGCTTCACCCTGCTGGAACTGCTGGTGGCCCTGACCATCTTCTCCCTGATCTCAGCGACCGTCTACAGCAGCCTCACCTCGATGATCACCACCAGGGAACACCTGAAAACAGACAGCGAGCAACTCCAGGCCCTGCAGACAGCCTGGCGGGTCATCGGCCGGGATATCGAGCAGGCTGTAGACCGGCCGGTCAGATCGAGGTACGAAGAAGAACTGCCGGCTCTGCGCTGGACCGACAGTCCCCAAACCCTGGCCCTGACCGCCAACGGCCGCCGCAACCCAACCGGCCTGATCAGGAGCAGCCTGCAAAGGATCGCCTTCCGACTGGAGGATTCAGAGCTGATCAAGGATTCATGGCCGGTCCTCGACCGCGGCATTGACACAAAACCATTTTCCCGGGTCCTCCTGCAGGATATTGAAAGCTTTGAGGTTTCTTTTATCGACAAAGATGAGAAGGTGCTCCGCAGTTGGCCACCCGAGAACCAGCCCCCCGGCGCCACCGTCCAGTCCCTGCCCAGAGCAGTTAATGTCCAGTTGGAAATAAAGAACTGGGGCCGAATAGACCGCCTTTTCCTGATCGGCGGCAGGGACAAATAAGATGCTGACCCGGAACAGTTTTTTTCGCAACGATCGAGGGATCGCCCTGGTCACCGTCCTGATGGCCACTGCCCTAGTGGCCATCCTAGCAGTAGGCATGACCTCGGCCCAGCAACTTAACATCAGAAGGACCACAAACCTGCTGGAAGGAGACCAGGCCCTGCTGATGGCCCAGGGGTTGGAAGAGTGGGCGGTCCAACTCCTGCTCAGGGACCGGCAGGACGG
>CBDVDF010000474.1:0-1842 GCA_965372675.1 uncultured Desulfobacterales bacterium | reverse complement strand
CCCGGTCACGGCCAGGAAGTGTTTGGTTGGGTCCAGTCCGGCCCGGCTGAAAGCATTTTTGACCAGCTCTTCATTGGTCAGGGTTTCCACGGTGGTGCCGCTCTTGGAAACGACGAGGACCAGGGTCCGCTCCAGATTGAGTCCCTTCAGGACTGCCGCCGTGTCATCCGGATCAACATTGGAGATAAAGTGAACCCGGCGGTCATCCCGGCAGAAGGGTCTGAGGGCCAGATATATGGCCCGTGGTCCCAGGTCCGAGCCGCCGATGCCGATATTTATCAGGTCGGTGAAGGATTGCCCCTTGGCGTTAGTGATCGCGCCGTCATCGAGTTCCTTGATGAATTCCCTTAGTTTGGCTATTTCAAGTTTCGCCTGGGCAGTTGCTTCCGGAGCGCTGGGAGCCTCTGAAAAAATATCCCGGCAGGCAGTATGGAGGACTGGTCGCTCCTCGGAGGGGAAGCCCTCTATCCGGTTGATGACCTTGCCGCCTTTCATCTGCCGGAACTGGGCGACGGCACCGCTTTGCTCGGCCAGTTCCTGTAAACACTTCAGATTCTGGTCGTTGAGGCGCTGGCTGGCATAGAAAAGCTCGAAATCACCGCTCCGGCAGATATACGAAGAGAGCCTGGCCTGGCTTAAAGAGTCAGGGTTGGTTAGATCAAAAGGCTCAATGGCTGCTTGCTGCAGGTAATTGTAGGCCGTTAACTTGTCCATATTCAGGGAAGTCTTGCTCATTGCTTTTCTCGCTGTTCCTTTATCTAAGTAAACGATAGGTCGATCAACAATATTATATTACGATTTATGGATTATTAGTCCCGTTTTTTTACCTGAAGAGGTAAATTAACTGAGTTGTCGGCTGTAATTAAAGCCCTTCTTCCGGGGTTTAGTTTCCGAAGTATCGGGGTTGCAGACTTGCCCGGTTGGTTCAGTGGTCATATCTTATATTTAAGCAAATCTCATCTCGGCACCGCCCGTAAACAGTGGGGATAAATTGATCTACAGCAGTCTTATATATTTCCTGGTGGTCATAGTGATTCTGGCGACCAGCGAACCTCTTGAGAGTTCTCTGGTTCCTGGTTATCAGGCCCTGCTGACTTTTACCATCAAAATGCTTTTCTTCTGGCAAACGATCCGTTTTTTTCAGAGACGGCTGAATGCCCTGCGGTCATCCGAATATTTTTCCTTGGAAAGAGGGCTTTCCGTTCTGGCCCTGATTTTGTTCAGCCTGGATGTCTATCTCCTGGACCTGAAATATTATCTTGGTTTAGTGCCCTTTAGCAAACAGGTGCCGGCCCTGGTCGATCTGGCCGGACTTGCGGTGTTCCTGCTTTACCTGGTTGTTCTGTGGTTGCAGTTGAAAAGCAGCTATGAAAAGGTCTTCAGGGTCCGGCAGGCGGCGATGATTTTCATCCTCAACAAGCTCCGGTTCTGTGTTGCCCTGATCCTGCCATGGCTGGTTGTTAATCTGCTTCATGACCTGCTGCTTGTCGCTCCCGGGCGAGGGGTCAGGAGCTTTATGGAATCTGCCTGGGGCGAGCCGCTTTTTCTGTTGATGATGATAGCGGCTGCGGTGATCTGGTTCCCGCCTCTGCTGGTAAGGATGCTTGGCTGTACGGTCATGCCGGCCGGAGAGGAACGATCTTCTATCGAGCAGTTCTGTCGCAGCAAGCGGGTCAAGTTCAGAGAGGTGCTGCTCTGGCCGTTGTTCGAAGGCCGGGTTTTAACGGCCGGAGTTATCGGCTTGCTCGGTAGATATCGATACCTGCTGATAACCCCGGCCTTGCTGGAGGCGCTCTCCCAAGAGGAGCTTGAGGCGGTAGTCGCTCATGAAACAGGTCATGT
>CBDVDF010000473.1:0-1845 GCA_965372675.1 uncultured Desulfobacterales bacterium | reverse complement strand
CCTTGAACATCTTGCTCAACTCTGAGCGGGCCCTCGGGGTCTGGCACTTCCCTTGGATCTCCGGATCAAAAACGACCGGATCCTCCCGGGTAACGATCTTTACCCGGTCCCCATCCCTCAACCTTGCGTCAGGATCGAGCTTACGGCTACCAACCATTGCATAAACACAACGACGCCCGACCTCGGTATGAACCTTAAAGGCAAAATCCAGGACCGTGCTTTTGATCGGCAGGCACATCTCGTCGCCTTTGGGTGTATAAGTATAGATCTCCTTCTTACTGGAAACCGCGATCATCTCCCGGTAGGAAAGACCGTCATCGGCGGCAAGAATATCAAAGAATTCCTTGATCTCTTTGACAAATCTGCTCGGCATCCGACCCTTGCTCGCCCACTCCTTAACGATCCCGGAGCGGCCACTTTTGACCATCTCCGCCGTCCTGATCTTGAAGAGGTATTTCTCGCCCCGGATAACGGCCCGGGCATGGATACACTGATAGCCCGTCGGCTTGGGATTGGCGATAAAGTCGCGGATAGTCCTGGGGATCGGCGGATAACTCTGGTTGATCACTCCCAGGGATTTATAGCAGGACTGGATGTCATCGACCTTGAGCAGGATCTCCATCGGGGTCTCGAGTTCTTTGTGAAGCTGATGGCTGAGCGGATCAAAATAACCCCACAACCCTTTGACCCTCAGGCTGATATCGGCGGTGATCCAATACTTTTCCATCTCCTCCCGTAGGTGCTCGATGATCTTCCGGGCTTCCTCGCTTTCCGCCAGATGACTGATCCGGTTTTCAAGTTTATGGGCCTGACGGGGAAATTTGTAGCGCAAAGCCAGAGTATAAAGTTCCCGCTTCAGCTCATAAAGGCCGATCACCCCGGCCATCGGCGCATAAATATCAAGGGTCTCGTCAGCGATCTTCTGCTGCTTGTGTTTGGGCATGGAGGCCAGGGTCCGCAGGTTATGAAGACGATCGGCCAGTTTGATCATCATCACCTCGATCCGCGAGGCCGCCCCGGAAAAGATCTTGCGATGGACCAGCTTGATAAATGACTGCTGATCGCCCTCAAAACCATCGATCTTGGTGACCCCGTCGACAATGGCCTCGACTTCCTGACCGAACATCCCGCCGATGACCTCGCAGGTCACCTCCTTGACATCCTCGACCGTATCGTGCAGAACCGAGGCGGCCAGGGTCACCGGGTCTTTGACGCCAAGCTCCTCGACCAGGATCCTGCTAACCTCGCACGGATGGCTGACATAGGCTTCGCCCGACTTACGCGACTGGTCCTGGTGAGCATCGACCGCAAAGGAAAAGGCCTCCCAGAAAAGACGGGCCTCACCATCCTGGCCGCCGAGGATCTTTTCCATCTCTTCGCAATAAGCGGTTATGTCAAAAACAGGTTTTTTCACAAATTTTAAATCCGGGCTGTTGCTGGCAGGTCCTTATGGTCTAAGCTTTGACAGGCGTATATCGCTTTGCTAATAAAATTATTATTACATTTTAGCTAGAAAGTGGCATCTTTATTTACCGTCAGAGATTAATTTGTTGATTGCGGCCTTGAATCATAAAGGCCCTGGCAAAATTCCTCTGGACAAACAGCCTGGCCAAACTCGGCCAAGAAGTGATACCTCCTTAACTATTTCAACGGATTACCAGATGACAAGAAAAACCCGCTCCAAAAGAGCCCCGGCCGGACAGCGTCGGCATAAAAGCAAAGGATACCAGCCACGACCGGCCAGTGCCAAACGTCATGGCCACTCGACCACCAGGGACCGGGACCGGCAGCTCCTGCAACTGGAGGATGAGATCGTCGGCTTTATTTACTCCAACGGTGGCCAGG
>CBDVDF010000472.1:0-1857 GCA_965372675.1 uncultured Desulfobacterales bacterium | reverse complement strand
CCTTGCCAATGCAGACCGGGGCCTTCTTCATCACCCCCGGTCCGCGCACCCATGATGGCCTGCTGTTCGATAAACAAGATCCGGCCGAAGGAACCAAGACCCTGAATTTGATCAGGCGAATGATCGACGACCTCACCAGCGCCGGTCTCCACTCAGACCAGGATGAACTGGCCGAGACCTGGCACGATGACATGATCTGGTTCGGTCCGGCAGGCATTGGGGCCACATATACTCGCCAACGTTACGAAGAACAGCATCAAGAGCCCTTTTATGAAGGTCTGGATGATATCCAATTCCACGGCCATGTCTGTTTCCTGGCCGAAGGCCACTTTGGCGGTTTCTTCGGCTGGTCAAACCTGACCATGAAACCAAGCGGCGGTTTTATGGGCTTGCCCGCATCCGATACAGTGGCTCAAATGCGGGTTGTCGATATCTACCGCCGGGAAAGAGACAAACTTGCTGAGAACTGGATCTTTATCGACCTCCTGCATTTCCTGTCGATGCAGGGTCTGGATGTACTCGGTAGGATGAAGCGCATCAACCGCCGCTAGCCGATCGGCCACTATTTATGCCAAACTCTCAGCTTCTATATCAATCATTCAGAATAGGCCAGGTAGCAACGGAGGACAGTTATGAAATCTTACTGAAATTTGAAGGTGGCCCAGGTTCATCCGGTTCAGATCAACCCTTTCTATTGCTCCAAGGAGGAGAAGATGTTAAGAATTTCAAAATTAATGTTCATAGCTTTGGTGCTGGTTGTTTTAAGTTTGTTAATTGTGGCCTGCGGGGCAGACGAGCCGGAAGCCACGGCGGTAGCTGAACCCGTCCCTGTCGAAGAGGAAGCGGCCGAAGAAGAGGAAGCGGAAGAAGTAGCGGCCGTCGACCCCAAGGCCTGCAACCTCGACGCACCCGATGATGAGGTCGAAGTCAACGTGATCGGATGGTCGTTCGAGATCATGAATTTCTATGCCGATGAAATGGAGAAATGCAGCGAAGTTGAAAACATCGAGGTCAATGTGCAGCTCCAAGACTTTGTGGCTACGCGAGAGATTTTTAGTCTGGCAATGACCGGTGGCGACGAGTCGCCCTTTGACATAATGCACGTGTCCAATCCAGAGCTTAATGAATTCGGTAATCTTGGTTGGTTGCTGCCACTCAACGATCTGGTCGATAAATACCGCGATGAGTACGATCTGGATGACATTCCTGATGTCTCCTGGGACGGCGCCACTATCGATGGCGTCATCTATGGCATCCCGGCCACTGCCAACACGCTGCATCTGGCCTACCGCGCAGACCTGTTAGAGGAATTTGGTTTGAACGTTCCGACGAACTATGACGAGATTATCGAGATCTGTGGAGTCCTGGCGGATGCCCCCGGCATCGATTTGCCGTTTACCATGGACGTGTCCGCCGGCTGGGCGTGGGAGATCGAGTTCCTGGCCTTCGTAAGATCATTCGGCGGGGACTACCTCAACGCCGACAGCACGGTTGCGTTTAATAGCCCAGAAGGCGTTGCGGCTGCGACGAAGATGAAAGAGGTTGTCGATGCCTGCATGCCCCCGGCAGGCCTTCAATCCTATTATGAGGAAACCGAGGTAAACATCAATACAGGAGCTCAGGCGATGGTGCATATCTGGGCCTCGAATACCGTTAGCATGTTCGATCCCGAGCAGTCTGACTTCGCCGATGTGATCGCCTTTGCCCCTGCAGCCGCTCCCAACCCAGGGGGTCTGCTGGGAGGCAGCGCCTGGCACGACTTCTATACCATCCCGGCGACGACCCCGAATGACACGGATCTCATGTTCCGCATACTCATGGAATCGCTTGACCACGAGAGTATGTTTGGTGCTGCCG
>CBDVDF010000471.1:0-1860 GCA_965372675.1 uncultured Desulfobacterales bacterium | reverse complement strand
CTGGTCCTTTCTCAGGTCCAGTTCGTCGAGTCGGTCCGGCAAGGTTCGCATCGGGATGCAAGGTCAGCGGTTCGATGATCTCGGCCGGCTGCATTATCGAGGGAGAGGTTGTTAACTCGGTATTATCGCCGGGCGTGGTAGTCAGAGCAGGGGCTTCGGTGCGGGATTCGATCGTCTTTTCTGATTGCGTTATTGAAAAGGGTGCGGTTGTTGAGCTGGCCATTCTCGACAAAAGGGTCCGGGTGGGCGGTGGCGCCCTGATCGGCTTCGGTGAGGACCACCATCAGCCTAATCACCTTCACCCCAAACATCTTTATACCGGCATAACCCTGGTTGGTAAGAAGGCATTTGTCGGAGAAAAAAGCGTGGTCGGCAGGAATTGTATCTTATTGCCCGATTCTCTTCTGGAAAGTGGAGAGGTTGTTAAAAGTGGCGAGACTGTGTAATTAATTTGTAAGCAGGATTATTTTAACGAATTCTTCGAGGGAGGACCGATAATGACAAAGATGTTCGGAAGATATCTGCTGGGTTTATTTGTGGTCGTGGGAATTATGATCTTTGCTGGCGGAGCAGACCAGGCTTGGGCTTCGGACGGCGACCAGACCGCCACCGGGGTGATCGTCAATACCGGGTTCGGTAAATTTATTCTGCGTACTGGTGGCAAGGAGGTGCAGTTCAATACCGGCCGGGTAACCAGCTTTGAACCTGCCGACTTCAGACCCCGTGAAGGTGACAAGGTCAAGGTAACCTATTTCGACAAGGAGCACCTTGGCAGAACGATCCTGGCCGTCAACAAACTGGAATTGATCAAGGCTAACCCGAACTTCAAGGAACCACCAAATCCATCGACAGGAACCATAAAAGAAGCCGGTAGAAGGGCTTATGACGTATATATCCCGGAGATTAAGAAGTCGTGGAAGTTCGAGATGGCCAGGGGGGTAAAAATTACCCCCAGAGGCTGGAGGCCCGCGGTAGATGAAAAGGTGAAGATATCCTATAAACGGGTGCCCTCAAGATTTACGGGCAAATATGTTTACCAGATAAAGAGTATCGAGAAACTGGATTAGTTGGGAGTGTTGGGTTTCATACTTCAACCCAACAATTCATTTGAGCATAGATAGGTGCGGATCGTTAGCGCAAGCCGGCGATAAAGGGGCCGACCGCCGTCGGCCCTTTTTCGTCGACCAGACGGATGGTCCGGGTGCCGAGGACGGCGATATCGGCCAGACCGATCAGGGAATCGACGTCTTGCCGGTCGCTGATCCCGAAACCGACGGCCAGTGGCAGATCGGTTGATCGGCGGCAGCGGGCCATGTAATCATTGAACTCCTGATCAAACTCGGTTTTCTTGCCGGTCACCCCGCGACGGGCCACGCAGTAAATGAAACCATCGCCGTGCCCGGCCAGTTCGCGCATCCGTTCTTCGGTGCTGGTCGGCGCGTAGATCATGATCGGGGCGATCTCATATTTTTTGGCCAGGGCCAGGAATTCTTCACCTTCCTCCGGCGGCAGGTCGGGGACGATAAAGCCCTTGATCTTCAGTTGCGCCGCTTTTTTGAAAAATTCCTCCACCCCGTATTTAAAGAGAATATTGTAATAGGTCATGAAGAGGAAGGGGATCTGATGGGCGGCGGTGATCTCGGCGGCAAAATCGAGGCAGTCACGAACCTTGGTGCCGGATTCGATCGAGTCCTGGTTGGCTTTGATGATCATCGGTCCATCGGCCATCGGTTCGGTAAAGGGGATCTGCATTTCGATCAGTTCGACGCCATTGTCGACCATCTGCCGGACCACTTCGCGGTTGACCTCAAAGGATGGATAGCCCAGGACCAGATGGGTCATCAGCAGGATCCCTTTTTT
>CBDVDF010000470.1:0-1864 GCA_965372675.1 uncultured Desulfobacterales bacterium | reverse complement strand
AGAGATGATCTTTTCCCGCATGGCTTCAGCAGCCTCAAAATCCCGCTGCTGGGCATGTTTGGTGATCAGGAACAACAGGGACTTGATCGCTTCCTCGTTGTTGCCTTCTTGAATGTAACGCTCAACAAGCAGCTCCTGATTGTTCATTTCACCCATTGTTCATTTCCTCAGTCCAGACATATCCCTTTTTTAATAAAGCTCGACAACTGATTGTATATGCAAATTTAATCGAACACAATTATTTTCATAACCTTTCAAACCTTCAGGCGACGAAACCGCCTCTTTTAGCAACTTCATGGATAAACCAAGAAAAATAACCCTGTCAAGGCCGTTTGCTATTGACAAGAACCCCTGTTCTTTAATATCTGTCCGACAACCCGACCTTGTAGAAAAAGCCGGAACGCGATCGACAAACCTTCAAAACCAAGGAAAAGATATGGCTAATGAAGACAACAAGATCATCTACTCGATGATCAAAGTCAGCAAGTTCTTTAACAAGAAACCGGTCCTGGAAAACATCTCTCTTTCCTATTTCTACGGGGCCAAGATCGGGGTCCTCGGCCTGAATGGCTCCGGTAAAAGCTGCCTGCTGCGGATCCTGGCCGGGGTCGACGAGGAATTCAACGGCGAGATCCATCTCTCCCCGGGTCACACCATCGGCTTTCTGGAGCAGGAACCACAGCTTGACGACAGTAAAACGGTTCGGGAGATCGTTGAAGAAGGGGTCCAGGAAACCGTCGATCTCCTGAAAGAATTTGAGCAGATCAACGAGAAATTCTCTGAACCAATGTCAGACGACGAAATGAACGATCTTATCGAGCGGCAAGGCAAGGTCCAGGAAAAACTCGATGCCCTCGATGCCTGGGACCTTGACTCCCGCCTGGAAATGGCCATGGACGCCCTGCGCTGTCCTCCCGGAGAGGCAAAGATCGAGATCCTTTCCGGCGGCGAGAAAAGAAGGGTAGCCCTCTGCCGCCTGCTCCTCAAGAAGCCGGATATCCTCCTCCTCGACGAACCGACCAATCATCTCGATGCCGAAACAGTGGCCTGGCTGGAGCAACATCTGCAACGCTATGCCGGGACCGTGATCGCGGTCACCCATGATCGTTACTTTCTCGACAACGTTGCCGGCTGGATCCTTGAGTTGGATCGGGGCCGGGGTATCCCCTGGAAGGGCAACTATTCCTCCTGGTTGGAACAGAAACAAAACCGTCTCGCCCAGGAGAAAAAACAGGAAAGCAACCGCCAGAAGACCATGCAGCGGGAACTGGAGTGGATCAGGATGTCCCCCAAGGGCCGCCATGCCAAGGGCAAGGCCAGGATCACCGCCTATGAAAAACTGCTCGACGACAGTGGCCAGGATCGGCTTGTGGACATGCAACTTTTCATTCCACCCGGCCCGCGCCTCGGCAACCTGGTCATAGAAGCAGACCAGGTAAAAAAAGGCTTCGGCGACCGTCTACTGGTCGAGAACATGACCTTCTCGCTACCGCCCGGCGGAATTATCGGGGTAATCGGTCCCAACGGGGCCGGGAAATCAACCCTTTTCAAAATGATCACTGGTCAGGAGAAAGCGGACGAGGGTTCTTTCAAGATCGGTGATTCTGTCAAGCTGGCTTATGTAGACCAGAACCGTGAGCTTGATCCAGAGCAGACCATCTGGGAGGTGATCTCGGAGGGGCAGGACAATATCCTGCTCGGTAGCCGCGAGGTTAATTCCAGAGCCTATGTCAGCCGGTTCAATTTTTCCGGCACCGACCAGCAACAGAAGGTAGGCCTGCTCTCGGGCGGCCAGCGTAACCGGGTCCATCTGGCCCGAACCCTTAAAGAGGGCGCCAACGTCATCCTCCTTGATGAGCCGACC
>CBDVDF010000469.1:0-1874 GCA_965372675.1 uncultured Desulfobacterales bacterium | reverse complement strand
AATATTGTCGACAATCGCCAGAGGTTTGCCGAAAAGCAAAAAATGTATTAATTATAACAACTTGGTTTATTAATCTGATACTAGTCTGCCGAGCGCTGACCGCCGGATCAAGTGTCTATAAAATCTTACTGATCCGGAAATGGGAAAACAGGGACTTCTGATAGCTTTTGAGGGAATTGACGGGACCGGCAAGTCCACCCAGATCGGTCTGCTCACTGAACACCTTGTTGGCCTTGGCCATCAAGTGCTCCCCACCAGGGAGCCGACTGATGGTCCTTACGGTCGCAAGATCAGGTCGATGTTCGCCAGTCGTCATAAATTGAGCGCTGAAGAAGAATTGCAGCTGTTTATGGATGATCGGCGTCAACATGTCAAGGAACTGATCTCTCCTGCCCTGGCCGTCGGTAAAATAGTATTGACCGATCGGTATTATTTTTCGACCGTAGCTTACCAGGGGGCAGCCGGTCATGATCCTGCCACGATCATCGCCGAGAATGAAGCTTTTGCCCCGATCCCCGATCTGGTCCTGCTGTTGGATCTCAGCCCGGCTGAAGGTGCCAGGCGGATCAGGTCAGGTCGTGGAGAAGTTCTTAACGACTTTGAGCAAGAGGATGAACTGGCCAGAGTGGCGACGGTGTTTGATGGACTTGATATGGATTATATAAAAAGGATCGATGCCTCGGGCTCCCCTGCAGAAGTCCAGGCGGAGATCGTTGCCAGAGTGGATGAGCTCCTGGCTGGGCAGGGCTGATCGTCTGCATCGTCTGGCAGAGCATGGATATTTAACAGGGTTATAGATGAAAAAAAGCATTTTGGCAGTTCTGATAATTGCGGTCTGCTGCAGCGCCTGCGGTGGGGTCAGTAACAGAGCTCCTGT
Organism: uncultured Desulfobacterales bacterium; assembly: GCA_965372675.1. Taxonomy (GTDB): domain Bacteria; phylum Desulfobacterota; class Desulfobulbia; order Desulfobulbales; family JAGXFP01; genus JAGXFP01. The sequence continues at coordinate 997 of CBDVDF010000469.1, read as the reverse complement.
TTCAGTCAAGCTGGCGGAAGGTCTCGACCCTTCGGTCGATACCGTAGACAACAATTGCGCATATTTCTATTTCATGTGGGGCCGGACAGCCGAACTGGAAGGGAAACTCGAAGAGGCCCGGGAGGCCTATGAGAAGGCCCTGGTCTGTGATCTGCACGGCATGCACATCATGCGGCGGCTGGCCGTCCTGCTGATCAATATGGGTAAGAAGAAAGATGCCGCCAACTGGATCAAAAGGATAATCGATGAAGATCCCGGCGATACCTCCTCCCGGTCATTTCTGGCCAATCTTTATGTAAGTATGGATCAGCCCGACAAGGCTGAGGAGATATACTTGGAGATCCTTGCCAAGGACCCGGAAAACTATGACAGTATGCTGCTTCTGGGCTCTCTCTATGCCAGGCAGGAAAAGTTCACTCAGGCCAGAGAGGTGCTTGAAAAGCTGGTAAAGCACAATCCTGACTCCTTCATCGGTCATCATTACCTGGCCAAGATCTACCTGGAAACCGAGAAATTCTCCAAGGCCCGCAATGCCTTTGAAAAAGCTCTTGAGCTAAACTGGTCGCCTTTCCTGGCCTTCGAGGCGGCGGCATTTCTCGATAAGAACGGTTTTAGCGAGGATGCTTTGCAGCTGTATCGCCAGATCGTTGAGGAGGATGAGTCCAACGAGCGGGTCAGGACCATGATCATCGGTATTCTGCTCAGGATGGATAGGGAAGATGAAGCTATCAGCGAGTTCGAAGAGCTGTTGCCTTACGCTACCGACATCCTCAAGGTAGAGATAAATCTCAGTCGGCTGCTTATTGGCAGTAAACGATATGCTGAGGCTGTTGATCATCTGCAATCGGTTTTGGATAATGATCCGGAAGCCCATGAGGCCTTGATCCTTCTGGCCATTGCCTATCAGGAGAAAGGTGATGAGGATGAGGCGGTTGCCATCCTGGAGAGGATCGATCCCGGCGCCGCTAATTATGAAGATGCCACCCTTTTCCTGGCC
>CBDVDF010000468.1:0-1877 GCA_965372675.1 uncultured Desulfobacterales bacterium | reverse complement strand
GACAGGCGATGTACACTATGAACAAAAACATCAGGTCGGGCCTTCCCAGCCAGGAAGGCAACAGCTGCAGCAGGGTAGTCTGGAAAACCAGGGTTATCATCCCCAGAACAAGAAAGACAAAAACAAACATGATATGATGCGTTCTAATCCCCGGTGAGTGAAGATTTCTTCATAATAACAATGAGATGCTCAAGCTGGGAAAAATCTACCGATGATGCTATCTCAATATGGTGAAACATGCCTCGCCTGCTTTCTTTGATCTCCGAAACTGTGCCGACCATTAAGCCTTTTGGGAATACGCCCCCCAGCCCGGAGGTCAAAACCAGATCCTCCTTTTCAACCTCGGCACTTTTTAAAACGTAATGCAAACGGAACATATCACTGCCGGTGCCTTTAACTATACCATGGACCCTGGTCTTCTGGGTCAATACATCAATGGCACTGTTCGGATCAGTAGCCAACAGCACCTTGGAATAGTGGGGCGATGAGGTGAGCACCTGACCGACAACCCCTTCAACAGTGACTACCGGCATGCCCTTCTCGACTCCGTCACTGTTACCCCTGTTGATGGTAAAGGTGCGAAACCATAAAGATGGGTCCTTGCCGACAATTGCCGCAGTCAGGGTGGGCGGTGGCAGAGATTCCTTCAGCTCCAGGAGATTGCGCAGCCTGACATTGGTTGCCAGAGCCTCGCGGAACTCTATATTAGCGGTCTTGTATTGCTGTAATTCCTGCCGCAGCTGCTTATTTTCCATGCGGACATCAAGCAGGTCAATATATTTCTGCCATATGGAATGGCCGAAGCTGGTAAACCTGGATACGACTGTTTGGACGGGGCCGATCAATTCCAGGCCGAATTTATGGGGAACACTGAATTCCCGCTTGCCGGCCATGGAAATTATCAGAATGAGGATGGTGGTTAACAGGCATCCGAAAAGCAGAAAGAACCGTATCTGCCGAGAACGTTTTCCCCGCTTCCTAATTGTTCTATTCAACTGGCAAAACCTCCATGTACCGCCAGCTTATACATTAAGCTCTGTTCCGGATAAATTTCTCTGAGATGCCACCGCTCACCAGTTGATCTTAACCTCTTTCAGGATATCAATATTATCGAGAGCGGAACCGGAACCAAGAACAACGGATGAGAGTGGATCTTCAGCAATTATTATTGGCAGGCCTGTTTCTTTATTGAGACGCTTATCAAGGTTATGGAGCAATGCACCGCCACCGGTCAGGACGATACCCTGATCAACGATATCGGCTGAAAGTTCAGGCGGGGTAAGTTCCAGGGCCATTTTCACAGCATCAATGATTGAATCCACCTGCTCGGAAATGGCGGTGCGGATCTCCGCTGAATTGATAGTCAACGTTTTCGGCACACCGGACACAAGATCTCTGCCCTTGATATCCATGGTTTCATAAGGTTCTTCAGGCATAACATCGGCAATAGTGGTCTTGATCAATTCGGCCGTTCGCTCGCCGATTGCCAGGTTGTGCTTTCTTTTAATGTACTGGAGTATGGCCTCGTCCATCTTGTCTCCGGCCACCCGCACCGATTTTGAGTAGACAATGCCGGCCAGTGAGATAACTGCAACCTCGGTGGTGCCGCCACCGATATCAACAATCATATTGGCGGTGGGCTCGGTGATCGGCAGTCCGGCCCCGATGGCGGCAGCCATCGGCTCCTCGATCAGATATATTTCCCTGGCGCCGGCGGACTCGGCTGATTCCTTCACAGCCCTTTTTTCCACCTGGGTGATCCCCGAAGGTACACTGATTATTATCCTTGGATGAACCAAGGTGCGCCTGTTATGGACTTTTTTAATGAAGTAGCGCAGCATGGCCTCAGTAACTTCAAAGTCGGCAATAACGCCATC
>CBDVDF010000467.1:0-1894 GCA_965372675.1 uncultured Desulfobacterales bacterium | reverse complement strand
GGCGGCTGCCTGGTCGCCATCATCTCGCTTCGCCTCCACGGTCTGGTTGATTTCAACTTTTATAACGGCGCCAACGCCCTTTACTTCTTTATGATCTGCGGCCTGCTGGTCACCGTCTGCCACTCGAGGGATAAAAATGACCGCTCCGCCAGCCTGCTTGAGAAAAGTCCAGCGAGCCGACTGACGATCATCAGCGGCCTGGCGATCTCCTCCATCTTGCTTATTTCATCTATTTACTTCAACCTCGGGCTGATGAAGGGCGAATACCGCTACCGGGAGATCCGTGGTCTGGCCCTTGACGCTTCGACCCCACAAGAAGAACTCAAAGAATTACAGATACTTACCGATAAATTGTCTGCCTGGGACCCTCGGGAGGCAAAGTACCGCTACTCGGCCGGTAATATCGCCCTGTTCCGCAATGACCGGGAGATGGCCGCGGCCCATTATCGCCAGGCCCTGGAACTCGACCCGACCGACAGCTGGAGCCTCCTGCAGCTCGGCCAGTTACTGGCTGCAGACGATAGGCCGCAAGGACTGAAGATGCTGGAGGCCGCGGTCCGCTATGCCCCCTTCGACCTGGAAGTCCTGAAACGATACAGTCATCTGCTCCTCTGGCTGGGAGAGAAAGAGAAAGTTCTGGCGGTCTCCGCTCGCCTCCTCTCCGTCAGCAAGGGAGGCACGGCAGCCCAGGATTATTTCACCCTGCTCAGTGAGTACGAGATCCCGGCCCGAGAGATCCACAAGGCCACCCCAAAAGAGCCGGCCTTGTTGATGATCCTCGCTAATTTCCTGGCTAAGGGTAAAAAGCCGGCCGAGGCCGGAGCGGTCTATGAAGAGGTCATGGCCCTGGCAGCAGACAACCCGGAACCCCAACCCTGGTATTTCACCAGCCCCTGCTGGTTCTTTCTCCGCCAGAAGGATCTACCCCGGGCCCAGCAGGCTGCAGAGACCGGCTTGCAGATCCTGCCGGAGGACGCCGGCCTCCATTATGCCCTTGCTGAAGTCCTGCGGCGCAGTAAAGACCTGGCCGGGGCAGAGAAGTCGTTCCAGCGCGCCATCGAACTGGCCCCGGAGAATCCCGGCTACCAGCGGCAACTGGCTATCGTCCAGGCCTCGCAGAAAAAGATCCCGGAGGCGACAGCCTCATTCCGGCAGGCCACAGATCTGGCCCCGGAGAATATCGGCTTGAGGCTCCAGCTCGCCGCCTTCCTCGATAAACAGCCAGAGGCCCAAGAGGCCGCCAGGGAATACGCCGTCGCCCAGGAACTACTCGAAGATTCAAAAAAACCCCGGCCATGGTATTTCAACTCGCTCAGACATTACTACCAGAAAAATGGCCGCCTCAGTGAAGCCCTGTCCTTAATGGAACTGGCCATAAAGACCTACCCCGACAACCCCGGTTTCCACCTCCAGCTCGGCGATCTCCACCGGCTGCGCAGCAGCCCTTACCGGGCCGAACTCGCCTACCGAAAGGCCCTGGAGCTTGAGCCAGGGAATAAGGCGGCTTTGGTTCGCCTTAAAAAAATCGCCAAATAATTTACGGCATTTAGAGGGTTCAGGGTTCAGGAGTTCTGGGTTCTGGGTTCTGACCTGTCATCTCGAACGGCAACGCCGGAGAGATCTTTTTGATAAGTAAAAATGCCGTGGTGACGAATCGGAAAGATCTCTCACTTCGTTTCGAGATGACAACCTCGCATCTTTCAACTTTCAGTTCCTGAACCCTGAACCTCTGAACCCTGAACCCTGAACCCTGAACCCTGAACCCTGAACCCTGAACCTCTGAACCCTGAACCCTGAACCCTGAACCTCTGAACCCTGAACCCTGAACCTATGAACCCTGAACCCTGAACCTTGAACCTCTGAACCCTATTCTTCGTATTTATCATTGAGCTTT
>CBDVDF010000466.1:0-1936 GCA_965372675.1 uncultured Desulfobacterales bacterium | reverse complement strand
GAATTAGTATATCTAACTTACGTTTAATGAGGTCAATTGCAAAGGTATTTATAGCGCAAGACGGCTATTCTTGATTTATCAAGTTGACCATGCTAAAGAATTCGATTCTCATATTTAAAGTATCAGCCCGATATTGAAACCACCATGGAGAGTTAACGATGCTTGAACTCCGTTTTATCAGAGAGAACCTCGACCTGGTCATGGACAAGATGCGCTTCCGCGGCATGGAAGTGACGAAGATCGAGAAATTCGCCGAGATCGACCAACAACGGCGCGAAATCTTGTCCGAAGTCGAAAGCCTGCGCAACCAGAGAAAAACCGTCTCCCAGGAGATCGCCGGCCTGAAAAAAGCAGGAGAAGATGCCGAGACGCTGGTGGCGGAAATGCGCCAAGTAGGAGAGCGGATCAAAGAACTGGAAAAAAGTCTAAAGACCACCGAACAGGAACTCCAGGGAATTGTTATGGAGATCCCCAACATGGCCCACGACTCGGTGCCGGCCGGCAAAGACGATAACGAAAACCAGGAGCTCCGTAAATGGGGCAGCATCCCGGAATTTACGTTCACTCCGAAAGCCCATTTCGAACTGGGAGAAGAACAGGGAACTATCGACTTTGAGAGAGCCGCAAAACTTTCCGGGGCCAGATTCGCCATCCTCAAGGGATTCGCTTCCCGGCTGGAAAGAGCCCTGATCAATTACATGCTCGACCTCCACACCCAAAGACATGGCTACGAGGAGGTCCTGCCGCCCTTCCTGGTCAACACCGAGACCATGACCGCCACAGGCCAGCTGCCAAAATTCGCCGAAGACCTCTTTAAAACGAGCGTTTCCGATCGTGACCTGTGGCTGATCCCGACCGCTGAAGTGCCAGTGACCAACATTCATCGCAACGAAACTCTGGCCGAAAAGGAACTGCCGATCAAGTACTGTGCCTACACCCCCTGTTTCCGTTCCGAGGCAGGCTCTTACGGCCGGGACACCAAAGGGCTGATCCGACAGCACCAGTTCGACAAGGTGGAGCTGGTGAAATTCACCAGGCCCGAGACCTCGGACCAGGAACTGGACAGCCTGCTGGCCGATGCCGAAGAGGTCCTGCAGCTTCTGGAACTACCCTACCGGGTGGTGATCCTCTGCAGCGGCGACCTTGGTTTTTCGGCGACAAAAACCTACGACATAGAAGTCTGGATGCCAGCCCAGGACAAGTACCGGGAAATATCTTCCTGCAGTAACTTTCTTGATTTCCAGGCCCGCCGCGGCGGGATCCGCTATCGACCGAAAGATAGCAAGAAGAGCCGACTGGTCCACACCCTGAACGGCAGCGGTCTGGCAGTAGGCCGAACCTTGGCCGCCATCTTCGAGAACTGCCAGCAGGAAGACGGGACGATCAAACTCCCGAAGGTACTTGAACCCTATTTCGAAAACCGCTTCTAGTATTCAATAAAAAAAGGGGGACAGAATTAATTTCTGCCCCCTTTTTTATTCAAAGATTTAGTCTGCCGACTTTAACATCTGACAGGATTAAATTTGTAGAGGTTTTTGTGTGTAATCTCTACTTTTTGCTGCACCTGAAAACTATAGGTTATGGTAAGTGATCTTTAAATACCAAAGGATGTATGATGCCTTTTTTAATACTTAGGTTTATATCCGTTACGCTTTAAATCTTCATTTATAGCTTTGAACAACATCGGAAGTTTTTTAGGTCCCAGGTTAATTCCTGCCATTGATGTCGCATTAAGTCTCTGCCGTTTGTTTTTAACTTTGGGTAGTGCGACATAGCCTGTGCCTATTCTGTATTGAAGAGGCGGTTTGTGGAGGGTTGAGCCAATAAACTCTTCTTCATTACAGGTTGTAGTAAAACATTCTCCATAAAAACCTCCTGTGCTGTAACTGCCATAGCCTGGTTTATAAAAAATAAAACTGGTAGGGTCACCATCCCA
>CBDVDF010000465.1:0-1936 GCA_965372675.1 uncultured Desulfobacterales bacterium | reverse complement strand
GCCCTTAAAATGAAATTCGCCAGCCCTGAGCATAGCGGCCGCTTTCTCAAACTTGACATAGATATTAAAGAAGCAATTGAGCAGCGGGCTGGCTTGAGATCGATGGGATCCCGGGCTCGGAAAATATTTCATCGCGCCTATATCGGTGAATCGATAAGTATCGTCTATTTCCCCTTAATAATTAATGAAGATAAGTTGTTGGATGGTATGACCGGCGATTTTATTGCTGAGCTACCCCCGGAAGATGATCTCTTTGAACCGTTTATCGACCAAAAGGCCGGTTGGAAACCACGATTTGTGACCACCCTTTGCCCCGCTTGCGGATGGGATCTCGAGGGTGATCGGCGCAGCATCATCCTCGGTTGCCGGAATTGTGGAACATTCTGGGAAGCCACCAGTGAGGGGTTCAGGAAAGTGGCGCATTCTACTGTTCGTTCGCCGAACAGAAATTCGGTGTATCTGGCTTTTTGGCAGATATCAGTCAAAGCCGAGGGGATCACTCTTGACACGTTCGCTGATTTTTTAAAGTCGACCAACCAGCCTCGCTTGCCTGAAGCGGGGGACAACGATCTGCCGATGAGTTTTCTGGTCCCGGCTTTTAAGATAAAACCGAAAATATTTCTGCGACTTGGCAGCCAGTTGACCCTCGGTCAGAAGATCTTTGCCGGAACAAATGATTACCCTGAGCTGCCGCTCCATCGTATTGATCTGCCGCAAGCAGAGGCGGTCCAGAGCCTTAAACCGATCTTCGCCTCTGTTGCTGCCAACAGGAAGGAACTGCTGCCTAAATTTCCGGAGATAAAATTCAAGGTCTATGATAGCAAGCTACTCCTGCTGCCATTTTCGAATTCCGGTTATGGCTATTTTCAGGAGCAGGCGCGGATAAACTTGAACAAACAGGACTTTAAATACGGGCGTTTTTTGTAGCCGCAGCAGCCCCAGAGAAATATTCCTGGTCATCACCAAAAACAGGGTCAATAAATAAGCGTTTATCTAACAATATTATTAAGTTTCGGCTTGACATCAAATTTGAGTTTAGTTAAATTAACAGACTATTAATATTGTTAATTAAACCTTAGAGTTATTTTTAATAATTGCGTGGGGGGAAATCATGCAAATCAAAGGTAGGATAAATACTAAGTTTTTAGGCTTGGCCACCTTGGCACTTGCCGGGATGGTCTTCAGTGGGACAGCAGCATTTGCTGGTGTTACCGGCACATGTTCAATCTGCCACACGATGCACAACAGCCAAGACGGAACCAATGAGGTCATTATTGGTGCCGGAGCTGGTTGGAGTGGTGATGGTGGTTCTCTGGGTGGTGCAGCTCCTTCGGCTACCGGCCAGGCCCGACTTCTCAAAACTGATTGTGTTGGTTGTCATACAAGTACCAACGCCGACACTATTATCACTATTAGCGGTAATGATATCCCGATCGTTTTCAACACAATTGCTCCGACCACACCACTTGCTGGCGGTAATTTCTTTTGGACTACTCAGGCTTCCGGTGACGAGAAAGGGCATAATGTCTGGGGTATTGCCGGTGTCGATGGTACTTTAGGTGTTGCACCGGGACTGACGGCTGCTTGCGGTTCAGGTTGCCATTTTACCTTTGCTCAAGACCCTGCTACTCAGGCTAGTGGCGTTATGAATGGCCAGGGTGGTTGTGAAGGTTGTCATACCAAGGTTGGCCATCATAATAATGCCGACACCACCTACCGCTATCTCAGCGGCCATGGTGCTCCGGTTGGCGAAGTAAATGGTGGCGGTGTAATTCCTGGCCCCGGCCTGCCGAACCCCTATGAAGATGCCGACTGGGAATTCACCAAAAGTCCACTTGACCATAACTTCTATATCAGGCAGACTCCTAGTGCATGGGCCGAATATAACCCGATGTCCCCGAGTCGCTTTTGCTCCGGTTGTCATGGGCTTTTCCAT
>CBDVDF010000464.1:0-1941 GCA_965372675.1 uncultured Desulfobacterales bacterium | reverse complement strand
AAAAGCAAAATATCCGGCCCTAAACAGCCGGCCTTAATATTCGAAGGAGAGTGTAATGTCGGAAGTCAGAGTCAGATTCCCACCCAGCCCCACCGGCTATCTGCATATCGGCGGGGCCAGAACCGCTATTTACAACTGGCTTTTCGCCAGAAAACATGGCGGGAAGTTTATCCTGCGCATTGAAGATACCGACGCCGAACGCTCCACTCAGGAATCGATCGAAGGAATTATCGAAGGATTGGAATGGCTGGGCATCGACTGGGACGAAGGACCTTACTTCCAGACCGACTTTGACAGCGAACATATTGAAAAAGCCAAGCAGCTCCTGGCTGATGGTCACGCCTATAAGTGTTTCTGTACCAAGGAGGAACTGGATGCCAAACGGGCAGCTGCCCTGGCCTCCAAACAGCCGGTAAGATATGACGGCACCTGCCGCAACCTCAGCCCGGAGCAGGTCGCTGCCAAGGAAACAGACAACATTCCGGCCGTGGTAAGGTTCAAGGTCCCTGATGGGAATGGCACGGTGGGCTACGACGACAAGGTCCTGGGTCGGATAGAACAGGCTTACAATGAAATTTCCGATTTTGTCATAGTCCGTTCCAACGGCAAACCCCTCTACCTGCTCTGCAACGTGGTTGATGATATCCGCGACCGGATAACCCACATCATCCGCGGCCAGGACCACAAAGACAATACCAACCGTCAGGTCCTGCTTTATGAGGCGCTGGGTGCCCCGGTCCCGATCTTCGCTCACATGCCGCTGACCATGGACATCAAAGGGGCCAAGATCTCCAAGCGCAGCCATGGCGAAATAGTCGCTGTCCAGTATTACAAAAACAACGGCTTCCTGCCTTGGGCTCTGGTCAACTTCCTGGTCCTCTTGGGATGGTCACCGGGTGATGACCGGGAGATCTTTTCAAAAGAAGAACTGATCGAGGCCTTCAGCCTCGAAAGGATCAACAAGGCCAGTTCCATATTCAATCACCGCAAGGACGATCCCAAGTTTTTCACCGATCCCAAAGCGATCAGCATCAATGCCCATTACCTGCGGACCATGCCCATCACCGAGCTGGCTCCCATTGTTAAAGAAGAGCTGCAGGCCAATGATCTCTGGGACCCGGATTATGAGGGAAACAGAAAAGATTGGTTTTTGAAAACCCTGGAAATGATCCGGGAGCGCTTTCATACCATCAAGGATTTTGCGACCGACGGCCGCGCCTATTTCACCGATGATTTTCCCATTATTGAAAAGGCCCTCAAAAAGAATCTCCTCAAGCACCCCGGCCTGAAAGAGTGGCTGCCGCAGCTGGCTGAGCGCTTTGAGGCCCTGCCGGAACTGACCGCGGCGGAAGCGGAACGGGTCGCCCGGGAATTTGCCGAAGAACTTGATATCAAGGTTGGCATCCCGATCAACGCCTCCCGGGCGGTGATAACCGGCCAAATCAAGGGCCCCAGCATGTTTGAGTTATTTGAGCTGTTCGGCAAAGAAAAAGTAGCCGCCAGACTTCGTAACGCACCGAAATACTTCGAGAATATCTAATTATGTCCAGCGAGAGCCAAAGCCGTGACTTTATCCGGTCGATCATCGACGAAGACCTGAAGAGCGGCAAGCATGACGAAATTATCACCCGCTTCCCGCCTGAACCGAACGGTTACCTGCATATCGGCCACGCCAAATCGATCTGCCTGAACTTCGGAATCGCCGAAGAATATCCCCAGGCCAGATGCCACTTGCGTTTCGATGATACCAATCCCAGCAAAGAAGAGCAGGAGTATGTCGACTCCATCAAGGAAAACGTCAAATGGCTGGGCTTTGACTGGGGAGAACACCTCTACTTTTCTTCCGACTATTTCGAGCAACTTTACGATTATGCCGTTGAGATGATCAAACTTGGCAAGGCATATGTCTGCGATCTCTCTCCGGAAGATATCCGGGAGTAC
>CBDVDF010000463.1:0-1941 GCA_965372675.1 uncultured Desulfobacterales bacterium | reverse complement strand
GCACCGGTTTTTATCTTCAGGCAGGGCGAGTAGAGGAACAGACCGCTGATCTCTTCAGGATGCTCCGAGGCGTAAAGTACCGACAGGGTCGCACCGGTTGAGAAGCCGCCCAGGTAAAGTTGCTCGACCAGCGGCAGGGTGGCGTCGATCCCGTAAGCCGTTGCGGCCTGCCAGTCCTCGCTGCGGACCTCTACCATATCACCGGGAACTGTGCCGTGTCCGGGCAGGAGGATCGCCCGGACCAGAAAGCCCCGGCCCCGGAAGTATTCGGCCAGATCTTTCAGATGATAAGGTGATTCCGAGAGGCCATGGATCAGGACGATGCCTCGTTTGAATCGGCCGCTGGCTGATCTGGGGAAGGAGTTCTGGTCGGGGAGCAGCTCGAAAGGCTGGTTGGCGGCGATAACCAGCTGACGGTCGTGCTGGTCTAGATCGTACCGGCTTTTCTCTATTACCGACCGGTAATGCCTGATGTAGTCGGCGAAGGGCAGGCCCGGGTCGAGGGAGAAGGAACTGTTGAGGCCGGAAGGTTGCAGTCGGTCCGGGGTATACAGACAGCCACCGGTAATTATAGCAGTGACTGCGGCAAGCAGGAGCAGATATCCAACTGTCGATCTTATCTGTATCTTCATCCAGTCAGATCCGTTCTTGTCTTGATCCTGTTTCCAGAACTAAAAACATCTGTATCATTTGGGGCCGGCCGCACGGGCCGGCTTGGGGATCAGGCTCAGGAAAATCCGGATTTGCAGGACCCGCCGCATAATGCCCCGCTGGGCGCAGAAGAAGAGCTTCCTGAAGAGATCCGGTAACTGGAAGCAGAGATGGTTTTCTTGACCTTGCTGCTGCCGCATTTACTGCATTCGACCTTACCGACATTCTCCGTTGAGGTGGTCAGCACCTCGAAGATGTTTCGGCATTCCTGACATTTATATTCATAGATGGGCATGGCATTTTTCCGTTAGTTTATGTTCCACGAGGCACTTGCGTTGCTAATTAACTTGTTACTAAAATAGTCATTCCAGCATTTTTTGTAAAGTGGTCAGGTGCGTTTGTGGGGTTTTCTCCTTTGGCAATGATGGGTTTTGCCGTTGGATGTGGGCCAAAAAAAGTTTTTATTCTATACTACATAGTGGTACAATGGTGAATGTTCTACTTTTGACTGTAATGTTTTAATTTCATAGATGGATAATGGTGATGTAATGGATAAAAAGGGGATCGTTCTGTTTGCCGGATTGGGGATGGCTTTGCTGGTAATTGGCCCGGGTCTGTTGGCTGAAAACACTTGGATTGAAAAGAATACCGGCCTTGAATTCGTTAAGGTGGCGGGCGGCTGCTACCAGATGGGTCAGGTCGAGGCGGAGACAGAGGAACTCGAGAGGATGAGACTGGTTTTCGATTCGGGGATCACTTTCGGGGATGAGAAGCCCCGCCACGAAGTTTGTGTAGATGATTTCAATATCGGCCGGCACGAGATCACGGTTGCGGCTTTCCGGGTTTTTGTCGAGACCACCGGTTATCAGACCGATGCTGAAAAGAACGGCGGTTGCCAGGAGTACCCGATCCCCCGTTATCGCTGGCGGATGAATGCGGAGTTGAGCTGGCAGAACCCGGGTTTTAAACAGAAAGACAACGAACCGGTGGTCTGTGTCTCCTGGAATGACAGTAAAGCCTTTGCCGACTGGCTTACCTCTACCGGGGGGGAACGGAAATTCCGGCTGGCCACCGAAGCCGAATGGGAATTCGCCGCCCGTGACCGTGGTAATGATCGGAAGTTTGCTGCGACCAGTGATGAAATAAACGAAGTTGGCTGGTATGCCAAAAATTCACCGCGCCGGACCAGCCCGATCGGTACCAAAAAGGCCGGCGCTCTCGGGATCTACGATATGAGCGGTAATGTCTGGGAATGGGTGGGAGATCGTTATGCCCGGGACTATTATAACC
>CBDVDF010000462.1:0-1943 GCA_965372675.1 uncultured Desulfobacterales bacterium | reverse complement strand
ATATTTTGTAATTATTAAAATTATCAGCCATGAAGCTACAAGTTAACAGATTCTATTCCTAAATATGAAAAAAACCACCGATTTCCTGGTCATCGGCAGCGGCATCTCCGGCTTGTCTTTTGCCTTAAAGGCGGCTCAGTTGGGGACGGTTACCCTGATCACCAAAAAAAACAAGGCCGATACCGCCACCAACCTGGCCCAGGGTGGGATCGCCGCGGTTCTTTCCGACGAAGATTCTTTCGACCTCCATATCAAGGATACCCTCGAATCAGGGGCCGGACTCTGCCATGAGGAAGTAGTGCGGATGGTGGTTGAGAATGGCCCCGAACGGGTCCGGGAACTGACCAGGCTCGGGGTTTCCTTCAACCGTGATGAAAAAGATCCCGGTCGGCTCGATCTGGGTCGGGAGGGAGGCCATTCGGCCAGAAGGATCGCCCACTCGCTCGATCTTTCCGGTCGGGAGATCGAGCGGGCCCTGCTGCAGGCGGCTACTGAAAATCCCCGGATCAGTATCCTGGAAGATCATTTGGCCGTCGACCTGCTGATCTCTTCCAAGGTCGGATCGTCTCCTCCGGAAGAGAGCACTTATTCCGACCGCTGCCTGGGGGCCTACGTCCTCGGGCCGGATGGTAATGTTAGCACTTGGCTGGCCCGGGTGACAGTGCTCTGCACCGGCGGAGCCGGCAAGGTCTACCTCTATACCACCAACCCCGATATTGCCACCGGTGACGGGATAGCCATGGCTTACCGGGCCGGAGCCCGGGTGGCGAATCTTGAGTTCGTCCAGTTCCACCCGACCTGTCTTTTCCATCCCCAGGCCAAGAATTTTCTGATCTCTGAAGCGGTGCGCGGCGAAGGCGGTCGGTTGATCGACAAACAGGGCCGCCATTTTATGGACAAATATGACCCGCGGGGTGATCTGGCGACCCGGGATATGGTGGCCCGGGCCATCGATACGGAGATGAAGGCCAGTGGAGACGACTGTGTCTTTCTCGACATAACCCACAAGTCGCCTGAGTTTGTCAGCCAGCGTTTTCCGAATATCTACCAGACCTGCCTGGGATACGGGATCGATATTACCAGCGAACCGATCCCGGTGGTCCCGGCGGCCCACTATATGTGCGGCGGGGTGATGACCGACCTGATGGGCCGGACCAACATTGAAAACCTGTACGCTTTCGGAGAGACTGCCAGCACAGGGATGCATGGCGGTAACCGGCTGGCCAGTAACTCGCTGCTGGAAGCGGTGGTCTTTGCCCATCAGGCTTTTGTCCAGTGTCAGGAAGACTGGCCGGATCTGCAGCGCCAGAAACACCCTGATGTCCCGGCCTGGAGGATTGGTCGGGCTGAAAGGATCGAGGAATGTGTGCTTATAACCCATAACTGGGACCAGATCCGCCGCCTGATGTGGAATTATGTGGGGATCGTCCGTTCCGACAAGCGCTTGGCGCTGGTAAGTAATAAACTGGCGCCGATCATGGAAGAGATCGATCAGCATTACCGCGAATACCTGCTCTCCCCAGACCTGGTGGAACTGCGCAACATCTCCCAGCTGGCCGAACTGATCGTCCGCTGTGCCGGGATCCGTCAGGAATCCCGGGGCCTGCACTACAATATTGATCATCCGCAGACCGACGATATTTCCTGGCGGAAAGATACCGTGCTGGTCCGGGGCTGAAGATGTAAGGCTGAAGTAAGAAACCTTCCATTTTGAGATTTCTCTGAGCTTGAATCCTCTCGCCGTTCGCTGTCTGGTGCGGGGAGGAGCGCTGTAAAACGGCTGTTTACGTACCTCTTATTATTCCTGCAAAAACAACCATTTCTCACCAGCAGTTTTTTTCTTGACCCGAGTAGCTTTTTTTCTTGACGAATACACTACATATAGTGCAATAATAGCAGCAGTACACAATATGCTGTGCCAGTTAGCGTGTGAAGGTGATGCG
>CBDVDF010000461.1:0-1948 GCA_965372675.1 uncultured Desulfobacterales bacterium | reverse complement strand
CTGATGATCCTGCTCCTTACCCTGGTTATTGAGTTTGTCGTCTTCCAGTTCTATTCTCTGCCGTTCATCTGGGCGGGAGCCCCTCATTATGAACCGGGGGCAATGCATTCATATTTATGGTTCTGCGCAATGATCGGGATCATCGTCCTGATCAATTTTCTGGAGATGTTATATATCTGGGTGGCGGTATCACCAAGCAGCAGTTTCCCTTACTTCAGGTTGCGGCACAGGGTTTCAGGGCAGGATCGCCTGGCGATGCTCTGGCAGAAATTCGACTGTTCCCAGTATAAAAGGGCGGACCTCAACCGGAACCGTATCCCGGAAAAGTTCTACGACGAACAACCTGATCCCGATCAGAGTGAAACCTGAGGGATCATAGTCAGCAGGGTAATTATGTCTTTTATCAGTATGATCTCTATAGGCATGGTTCTCTTGGGTGTTGGCCTGATGTCTGCCTCGATCAACGGTGGTTTTCGCCTTAATCACAGACTTCCTGATGAACTGCGGAGCCGCTGGCAGTTATTAACTGCCCTGATGGTGTTTTTTGATCTCGCCTATGTGATCTTTGTCTTCCTCCTCATCACCGGGCTCAACTTTCCCCTTGAATTATTGGTCGGCACCATTCTGTTGGGTGGTGCGGTTTTTGTCTTTATCTTCATTAAGCTGACCGAATATACGGTTGTTCGGATGAAGGACCTTCAGCATGATGATGCCGAGACCAACAGGCAGTTGTCGGAGAGTAACCGGGACCTGGCCGATCAGGTCAGGGAGCGCGAAGAGATAAGCGCCGAACTAAGGGAATCCAAGACCGAGCTCGAGAATGTTTTCAACAACTCGATCCCTCTTTGCATCACCAATAACGCACACGATATCCTTCGAGTCAACGATGCTTATCACCATATCTTCGGCAAGCCGCCGGCAGGTACGGTTCAGAAATGTTACGAATCTCGGCCGGGATCGACCTGCAAGACTGAGCGTTGCCCTATAGAACGGATAATGGCTGGTGCCCGGGAGGTGGTCTGCGAATCAAAGAAGGAGGATGCCGATGGCACCGAGCATCACTTTATGGTCACGGCCAGACCTTTCAAGGATGAGAATGGTGCCGTTATCGGCATCGTTGAGAGTTTTCAGGACATAACCAGATTGAAACTGGCCGAGGCAGCCCTGGCCGAGGAGAAGGAAAGGCTCCTGGTAACCTTGAAGAGCATCGCCGATGGGGTTGTAACGGCTGACCTCAACGGTCGGGTGATCCTGATGAACGATACCGCTCAACTCCTGACCGGCTGGAAACAGGAGTACGCGGTCGGCAGGAAGTTATCCGAGATCATGATCCTTTTTGATAACCAGGACCGTCGGCAGGCCAAAGATCCGCTGGGGCATGTCCTCGATGGTGGCGCCGGTGAGGAGATCGGCAGCCAGGCCATCATGGTAGCCAAGGATGGTTGGGAGCGGCGGGTGAGTTACAGTATCTCTCCTATTCATGATCGGCAGCAGGAGATAATCGGTATGGTCCTGGTTTTCCAGGATATCACCGAGAAGCTTAAGGTGGAAATGGAATCAGTCCGGATCCAGAAACTTGAGTCTATCGGTCTGCTGGCCGGAGGGATCGCCCATGACTTCAACAATATCCTGACCGCGATTATGAATAACCTGGCCCTGGCCAGGATGATGAAGGATTCGGCCGATAAAGTGCTGGAGAAGATCGACTCCACCGAAAAGGCAGTGCTTAAAGCCAAGGCCCTGACCGGCCAACTTCTGACCTTTGCCAAGGGTGGGGTGCCTTTCAAGAAAGTTATTGCCATTGCCGATCTGGTCAAGGATTCTGTCGAGTTCGCCTTGCGGGGTTCCAATGTCGGCAGCGAGATCAAGATCGAGCCGGAGATCTGGCCGGTTGAGGTTGATGGGACCCAGATGCACCAAGTGATCAGCAACTTGACCATTAACGCTG
>CBDVDF010000460.1:0-1963 GCA_965372675.1 uncultured Desulfobacterales bacterium | reverse complement strand
GCATACGATTACGAGACCGAAAAGATCGGTCGGGACAAGATCCCCGGCCTGCTCATTTCCGGCGATGCCAAGACAGAACCGATCAAGGTCCTGGGCAGCACCATTGCCCAGACCCTGGTGATCAACGACAAGATCATTCGACTGTCGACCGGTGACGTCCAGATGTCGGTTGAAGGCCTGACCGATATCGTTGAGATGAAAGGCCATAGTCTTGAAAAAGAGATAGAATTCATGGCCGAATCAAGCGGCGATGAAATCCCCGAGTCGTGGAATTTTGAGATCTTCGATAAAGACGGTGATGTGATCAAGAGATTTAATGACTCCGGACCTCCACCCGAGATCATCCGCTGGGACGGCATAAGCGATTCCGGAGAGATCATCCCGGGTGGTGAAGTTTACCAGTACCAGATGGAGATCCGTTTCCCGGGGGATCGTTTCACCATAAGTCCTCGAAAAATGTTCGGGGTTAACGTCACCTCGGTTTTCTCCCTTAACTTGGCCGGCGGCGCTTTTACAAGCGGTTCGGACCAGCTGAGTAACGAGGCAAAATTTGTTCTTAAGGAAACAGCCGAAATTCTGCAGGAGCACCCGGACGAAAAGATCGTTATCGAAGGCCATACCGACTGGGTCGGCAATGAAGATTCCAACCTGGATCTTTCCCGGCGCAGGGCCCAGGCGGCAGTAACTTTCCTGGTCAACAGTGAAGGCATTGCCGAGGATAGATTTGTGGTTAAATGGTTCGGCGAATCCCAACCGATGGCGACCAATAAGATCTCCGAGGGCCGTGAGTTAAACCGCCGGGTCGAGATCAAAGGCGACATCAAGGAAGTGGATGAAGCCAAGATCCATGATCAGTACAGAACCAAACCCACCGTCAAGATCAACAACTGGGATTTTGGCATCGATAAGCACGGACGCTTTACCAGCAAAATACCTGCCGATAAGGCCAATAAAATAACCCTCGAAATGAAAGGGCACCGGGGTGAAACTATTACGACCTCGATCACCTTGCCTTTTATAAAGGTCAACACCCCTGACCAGCAGGAGGTCCTTCTCTCCTTCGGAGATCAAGGGACAAACTACCAGGTTTTCATCAACAAGGATCAACTCCCCTGGAACGAGGAGACTACCGCCCTCACCTACGAGATGACCGGCAATACCCAACCCGGCAACACGATCAGTGTAGACGGCGAAGATATCGAAGTAGCAGAAGACGGTTCCTTCCGAAAGGATCTCGAACTGAAGATCGGCAGCAATCTCTTCGGAGTAGTGGCCGAAACATTCGACGGGATCGCAACTATTGCCAACCTTACGGTGTTCGTCAGGGATAAGAACGATGCCGGCATTGAGATAATAGCGATTCCACCGATCCCTCACCTGTCGGTTAAATTCCCGCCAAGGGATGAAACCCTGCAGAGTTCCACCCTGTTTCTCTCGGGCAAGACCGAGCCGCAGAACAGTTTGCTTATCAACAACAAGAAGATCGAGTTAAAGCCGGATGGCTCCTTCCTGACTGAGCTGATCCTGCCGATGGGCAAGAGTGAGATCGTAGTCGTGGCAACCGATCCGGAAGGTTACCAGGGCAAGATCAGCCGCGAGATCAACGTCTCCGGCAACAAGTTGTTCTACCTGGCCTTTGCCGATGGCAAGATCGGCCAGCTCAAAAGTAAAGGCTACCTGGACGGAACCGGAGTGGATAACTCGAAGGATTACTTCACCGAGGGCCGGCTGGCCTTCTACCTGAAGGGTCATGTGAAAGGCAAATACCTGCTGACCGCCGCCTTTGATACAGGCACCAACGAGTTTGAAAAACTGTTCGACGATCTGGACAACAAGGAGAACGACCGCTTACTGACCAATATCGACCCGGACAAACTCTATCCGGTTTACGGTGATTCCAGTACCATCGTCTACGATACCGACAGTCAGGGCAAACTTTACCTGGCCCTGGACAGCGATGAAT
>CBDVDF010000459.1:0-1978 GCA_965372675.1 uncultured Desulfobacterales bacterium | reverse complement strand
TAGTCTCCGGTAATTTTGACAAAAGTTTTGTCTACTATCAGGCCTTTGAAGAGCGGCACCACTTCTTTGCCGACTTGACGCTGCGTCTGGCTGCGGCGAGCGGTCTTGTTAGAGGATCCAAGGTGCTTGATATCGGCTGCGGTAACGGAGTCTCGGCGGAAATTTTAAGCCGTGAGCTTGAGTGCCGGGTATTAGGTCTTGATCTGTCGCCTAAAATGATTGAACATGGCCGACAGCTGATCAAAGACCCCCGCGTCCGTCTTGAGGTTGGTGATGCGGTCAATCCTCAAGCCGTAATCGGGGAGGGGGGAAAAGATTTTGATGCGGCCCTCTATAACGCCGCCATCTTTATAATTCCGGATGCGGCAGAAAGTATGCAGGCCGCTGCGGCCTGTCTCAAGCCGGGGGGCTCTATAGGTTTCTCATTTTATCCCCAGATTCTGGCTGAAAACGGTGAAGAGCTCTTTCCTGTAGCTTTTGATCGCTGTGCCCTGCCACGCCCCAAAGTTCAGGTCATAACCAGCTACGAAAAAGCCCTTGCGGGTTTGCGACAATGTTGTAAGGAGGTCACGGAAAGCGCCTGGGAAAGACCTTTTTCAGAGGATTTTCTCGTCGATTTTTTCTCAATTCCGGCCCAATCAGCCTCCCATTTCCCGCGTTTGGATTACGAGGAGCGTCGTCAGCTGGGACCGAAACTATTCGCCGCCTTGAAACCTGAAGCGGAAAAAGCCCGAATTGTCTGGCGTTTGGCCGTAGGGTCAAACCCTTAATGCAATCCAGGGGTGTCCGGCAGCCTGTCCCCGGTTATGGAAAGCGAAGCGATGTTCACTATTAAAAGGAATTAAAAATGGCTAAAGAGAACAACCCAAATAAGGATCTGGCAGTAGTCCTGGTGGTCGGTAAGGATCGTAGTGGAATTGTCGCGCAGATCTCCGATTTTCTCTGGAAAGAGGAGATCAATATCGAAGATATTTCACAAAAAATTATGCAGAATATTTTTGTTATGGCGATGCTGGTTGATCTCGCCGGAGCTCGTAGCGACTTAGGAGTTCTGGCCCCGAAGTTTGAAAAACTGGGTGAAAAGATCGGTCTCTCGATCCAGATTCAGCATCATCAGATCTTTGAAGCGATGCATAGGGTCTAGATTATAATGAATAATACACCACTTCCGTTAAAAATTGGCGAAGTTGAAATTTTCTGGTTGGACGGTGGTCAGATCAGGCTCGACGGCGGGCCGATGTTTGGTCCGGTGCCCAAGGTTCTCTGGTCGAAGCGAGTTGAAGTCGGAGACGATAACTGTATCGCTATCGACAATTCGGCCTTGCTGTTGCTGACCCCAAGCGCAAAAATTATCGTTGACAGCGGTATCGGTAACAAATTAACCGCCAAACAAGATGAACATTTCCGCGTGCATAAACCTTGGCGACTGCCCGAAAGTCTTGCTCAATTGGGACTTGGGGTCGACGATATCGACATCGTTATTCCGACTCATGCCGATTTTGATCATGCTGGTGGCCTCGTAAGTTATGACGATACTGGGAAATCTTTTCCAACCTTTCCTCGGGCTCGCCACATCTTGCAGAAAAAAGAGTGGGAGGTTGTTAAAAATCCTGACCGCCGCTCGGCCGCCTCATACTGGCCAGAAAATTTCGTGGGTCTGGTTGAGGGCGAGAACCTCGAAATAATCGATGGTGATTACCAGGTAACACCGGAAGTAAAAATTTTTCTCACCGGTGGTCACACCATCGGCCACCAGGCCATTGAGATTGTTTCTCAAGGAGAGACCGCAGTTCACTTAGGTGATCTGCTACCCTCCAAAAACCATCTTCACCCTTTATGGGTCATCGCCTACGATGATTACCCCATGGAAGTTATCGCCTTAAAAGAACGCCTTTTGCCTGATTATGCCAAACAGAACGCCTGGATTCTTTTCTATCACGATACCGAGATCCGGGCTGGGCGGGCGATGTTAAGTGAT
>CBDVDF010000458.1:0-1983 GCA_965372675.1 uncultured Desulfobacterales bacterium | reverse complement strand
GGCCAGGAGTTCGCATATGACCTGCAGGAACTGGCTGATTATTACCTGATGTACATGGACCTGATGGAGCATTGGAGGACGGTTCTCCCCGACTCCTTTCTTGAGGTCAACTACGCTGACATCATTAACGACCAGGAAACAGAAACCCGAAAAATGCTGGATTTCTGTGGCCTGGATTGGCACCAGGACTGTATGGATTTCCATCAGACCAAGCGGGCGGTAATTACTGCCAGTGTCATGCAGGTCCGCCAGCCGATCTACAAGACCTCTCTTGACCTGTGGAAGAATTATGCCATAGGGCTCGACCCCCTGTTGAAGACCCTTGAGGCCGGTGGTGCACTGAACTAGGACAGTCTATAAGTTCATTGCTCCCTGCCCGGTCTTCAGTCCCAGATCTCTCCCCCATCAATAGCAAATAGCTTGAATCATCGGTTGTATCTCGGTAAATTGGTTGCCTGCGCTACTTCCAACCAAGAGGCACAACTAATTATGTTCAAGAATTTGTTCAGCAAAAAAAGCCCGGCCGAACCAGCCCCGGGAGAAAACCAGCCCCAATTATTTGATCAGGCCTGCCAACTTAAATCTTCAAACCTTCTGGATCAGGCGAAGCTGGCATTTAATAGAATAATCACTGCTGATCCAGACCATTCCGACTCAACATATCAGTTGGGCCTGATCGCTGAACAGCAGGGGGACATATTTGCAGCCTTCACCCTGATCAATAAAGCCATTTCATTGTCAGGAGATAACGCAAGCTATCACCGGGGACTTGGCGACCTTTTCTTCCTTAAGCTCAGAGATTTCAGAAAGGCAATCGCCCATTATCTCAAGGTCATCGCCCTCGGGGAGTTATCGAAAGAGATATACATAGATCTGGGGACCGCTTACCAGAACATCGGCGAATACGATAAAGCGATCGCCGCTTTTGAAAGATCGATCGCCATTGATAACAAATTCCCTCTCTCCTTCTATAACCTGGGAATATGCTATCGAAATCTTGGAAAACGTGACAAGGCTATCGCCGCTTTCAAGACCGCTTTGGAGATCAAGCCAGATTATGCTAAATGCTATCATACCCTGGTCCGCACCCAGGATGATCCTGAATTAGATCAGACCTCCGAAAAGATGATCAACCTTCTGGAAAAGGACGGGACCTCTGGGCTCGACAAAGGGCACATCCTTTTCGGCCTGGGGCATATTTATGAAACGAAGAGAGATTACGTTAAATCCTTTGAATGTTACGCCGATGCCAACCAAAAGTTCCGGGAAGTAATTCGCTATAGTTCAGAAACAAAAAGAAGATACGCCCTGGCGATCAAGCAGGCTTTCAGCCCGGAGTCAATGGCCGACACCACCAGGGGAATAGACCTTGCCCGGCTCCCTCTTCTTACCCCGATCTTCATCGTCGGGATGCCCAGATCAGGGTCCAGCCTTATCGAGCAGATCATCGCCAGTCACTCTCAGGTGCACGGCGCCGGAGAGATAAAATATCTGGCTAACGCCATCCACAGACCCTACCCGGAATCCGGCTACAGACAATTTCCCGAAGATGCCGATAAATTGTCCGCAGACCAGCTAAGACAGATGAGTGAAGATTACCTGGAAATGGCCGGCATCGAAGTTCCGGCCGGGCGGCAATTTTTCACAGACAAGCTTCCCCACAACTTTTTCTTCATCGGCATGATCAGAAAGATCCTGCCAAATGCAAAAATAATCAATTGCCAGAGAGATCCTGTTGATACCTGTTTTTCATGCTTCAAGAATATTTTCATGCAGGGTCAGGAGTTTTCATATGATCTTGAGGAACTGGCAGAATATTATCTTATTTATGACGATCTGATGACCTATTGGCGAGCGAATCTGCCTGGATCTTTCCTTGATGTCCGGTATGATGAGATGATCACCGAGCAGGAATCTCAGACCCGAAAGATCCTTGATTACTGTGGACTAGCATGGGAAGACGCTTGTCTTGACTTCCATAAA
>CBDVDF010000457.1:0-1989 GCA_965372675.1 uncultured Desulfobacterales bacterium | reverse complement strand
GATCAGCACCGGTTCAAAGATGGCGGTGGTCAGGCCGGTCATCATTTCGACCTCTTTTTCCTGGCTGGTGGCGGCCTGATCAAGCATCTGTACCAGGTCGGCGCTGGCCTCGCCGCTGGCGATCAGGTAAATGACCATGGGCGGGAAGGCGCCGGTTGCGGCCAGTGATTTGCTGATACTGTTTCCTTCTCTGACCCCGCGGGCCGCTGTTTCAACCGCCTCTCTCAAGACCATATTGTTTATGACCCCGGCGGAGACCTGCATTCCTTCCAGGGCTGAGACTCCGCTGGCGACCAGGATACTGAAAGTCCTGGCAAAACGGGCAACTTCAAGGCCTTTTAGAAAGCGGCCCAGCAAGGGCAGGGATAAGATCAGTGCGTGGATCTTTCGCTTGAAACGGGGCTTGCGCATCAGCAGCTGAAAGATGACAAAAAGGCTGACCATAACAACGAGGATCAGCAGGCCATTGGCCCGGAACAGATCGCTCAGATGGATAATTATCCTGGTCAGTAGAGGTAATTGCTGGTCGATGTTGCGGAAGACCGAGACGATCTGGGGCACCACATAACTTAACAGTCCGATGACGATCAGCAGGGCAACAACGGAAAGGAGCAGCGGATAAGCCAGGGCCAGAACCATCTTCTGCTGCAACTGTTGTTTGAACTCGGTGTAGTCGGCCAACCGTTCTAGGACCAGGTCCAGTTTGCCGGTGCGTTCTCCGGCATCGATGGTGGCCTGATAGATGTCGGGAAATACCTCTGGGAATTCGGCCATGGCGGCGGCCAGTGACATGCCTTCCTGGATATGGGCCCCTACTGCTGAAAAAACCTTTTTGGCCCAGGGCTGATCGGTTTGCTCGGTCACGACCCGCAGGGCCTCCCCCAGAACCGCCCCGGACCTGATCATGGTGGCCAGTTGCCTGGTAACCAGGGCCAGGGCCGCGACTCTCGGTCGGCGACGCCAACCCGGGAGCCGGGAGCCTTCTCTGGTGTTAGTGACCGGCTTAACGGAAACCGGCACCAGGCCCTTATCCCGCAGGCTCTGCCGTATCTGCCGGGAGGAATCCCCGGTCAGCAGCCCCTTCTGGAGTCGGCCTTCTCTATCGAGGGCTGAATATTCGAAGGCCTCCATTTAGCTGTCCGGATCCTGGTTTTCCCTGGAAACCCTGAGCACTTCCGACAGGGTCGTATCACCCGCCAGGACCCGGCGGATCCCGTCGGCTCCGAGGCTGGGGGTGAGGCTGCGGGCATATTTCTCCATCTCGTGTTCACCGGCCTGCTCATGGATCATCTCGGCCATCTTGCCGGTCATTTCGACAAATTCATAGAGGCTGGTGCGGTCGAGATAACCCTGGTCGTGGCATCTCCGGCAACCGACCGCCCGGTAGATCTCTGGCGGTTTGTCTGCCGTCACCCCAAGCTCCCGACATTCGGCCGTGGTCGCTTGGTGCGGCTGGCGGCAATGGGGACAGAGTAGTCTGACCAGTCGTTGGGCGAGAATACCACTGATGGTTGATGAGAGCAGAAATGGTTCGATGCCCATGTCGCGCAGTCTGGTGATCGCCCCGACCGCTGTATTGGTGTGCAGGGTCGAAAAAACCAGGTGGCCGGTGAGGCTGGCCTGGACGGCTATTTCTGCGGTCTCGCGGTCGCGAATTTCGCCGATCATCACTATGTCAGGATCTTGTCGGAGAATGGCACGCAACCCCCGGGCAAAGGTCATGTCCACCTTGGTATTAACCTGAGTCTGGCCGATACCGTCCAGATAATATTCGATCGGGTCTTCAACGGTCATAATGTTGCGGCTGGCCTGATTGAGGCGGGAGAGGGCCGCGTAAAGGGTGGTGGTCTTACCGGAACCGGTCGGGCCGGTGACCAGGATGATCCCGTTGGGGCGGTGGATAAGGCGGTCGACGGCCGAGAGGATGTCTGCGGGCATTCCCAGTTGCTCAAGATCGAGACGGCCGGCCTGTTTATCAAGCAGTCGTAA
>CBDVDF010000456.1:0-1990 GCA_965372675.1 uncultured Desulfobacterales bacterium | reverse complement strand
GTTTTATAGGCTGGTTTATTCTTCTGTTATTGAACAAAATACATTTATTTTCGGAAGGAGGGTAGTTTTTGTTGACAACCACAATGTGGTAGTTGTAGTCTGATAACAACTCGGCAGTTTCTTTCTCTAAAAGCCCTGTTATCGGACCCCACATCTCTCCCTCTCTCTAATCCGATAACGGGGCTTTCTTTTTTCCCTCCGTAGATCGTCATATAATATCAGGATTATTCAGGGGCTTCGTTGTCTCTGCCCTTGATCATTAATGTCTCTGGTCAGATCGCCATCGCCAATCAATTTCTATTGCATTTAATTTACTTTCTACTGGTTATGGAGTTTATCTGGCATCATTCCAGATCAAGACTTCGGTCGTATTGTCAGAGGGTTTAAGGTATATTCCTTTGCCTGAAGTGAGAAGGGGCCTTTCCGATCCTTAGCATGAATTTGTCGTCATTATTTATTGTAATATGGTTTCTATTTGTTTGTCTGACTGATAATCTGTTTGAATTGGTTTGTGGGTGTTTTAAGGGTCTTACTTGTCGTGGTCTCAGCGTTGTCCGGGTATCTAGCCTGTATTCGCGAGATCCGAGCCTTTCAGCACCTGTTGAACGTTTTCGAGGGCAGTTGCGTTATGGAGGCGGTATAAATTTTATCATCACAGACTCCGATCCAGTTGCTAAGCTTAGTTTATATAGAGCCACTTTGAGAATTGACTTGGGCGCTAAGCTGAGCATCTGGTATCCTTAAAGTGTGTGCGCATCATATCCAAATGAGTTAACTGCATGTATCCACTGTTACTTATGAAAAAGATCATCAGAGGGATCGTCCCTTTATCCAGTTGCCTGCCTCTTGCAGGATGGTTTCGGCTCGCTCTGCTTTTGAGTCTGCTGCTGCTTGCGCCCTGCTCTCTGGCTTGGGCAACTGAGCAGGTAGAGCCGATATCGACAACCGTTTTGCCTTTTCAGCCCGGAGAAAAGCTTGTCTACAAACTGCGCTGGGGGT
Source organism: uncultured Desulfobacterales bacterium (assembly GCA_965372675.1). Lineage (GTDB taxonomy): Bacteria > Desulfobacterota > Desulfobulbia > Desulfobulbales > JAGXFP01 > JAGXFP01. The sequence goes on along the minus strand of CBDVDF010000456.1, from coordinate 991 downwards.
TGGTGACGGCCGGTTATGCCGAGCTTGAGGTCTTACCTTTTGAGCAGATCAATGGCGAGAGAGCATGGCATTTTCTGATGACGATTCGGACCAGCCGTTTCATCGATGTTTTTTACAAGGTCAGGGATCGGATCGAATCTTTTACAGATAATCTGCTGGCCAATTCCTTTATCTACAAAAAAGAGCAATTAGAAGGAAAAACACATCGCCAGGTCAAAGTTGTCTTCGATCCAGACCGGGGGACGGCGGTCTATTCCGACTGGGGGAAGGTGCATGAACCTATCGAGATCGAGGCTGGAACAATTGACCCCCTGGCGTCGATCTATTTCATCAGACAGCACCCGTTGGCAGAAAATTCCGAGCTCCTTAAACCGGTAACTGATGGCAAGAAGAATGTTCTGGGCCAGGCCCGGGTCATCGGTCGCGAAAGATTAAAGATCGGCGGCAAGAAATACGACACTTTCATTGTTGTCCCGGATCTCAAAGGAGTCAGAGGGGTTTTTAAAAAAAGCAGGGACGCAAAAATGAGGCTCTGGATAACCAATGATGAGCGGCGCCTCCTGGTCAAGATCAAGAGCAAGGTCGCTATAGGTTCTTTTACCGGCACCTTGATCCGAATGGAGCTCCCGGCAATGATCAAGGCCGGGGGGCCGTAATGCGGAACGGCTGGCTTACCGCAGCGCTGCTGGTCTCCTTCTCTACAGCCCTGGCAACGGGAGTTGCTGTTGCTGGTGAGGGAAAACCGGAAACCTCCCGGATCGATATGGTTCTGGTGGAAGGAGGTTGCTTTATGATGGGAGATCCATCCGGCGAAGGGGCTGAGGAGGAAAGGCCTGTTCACGAGGTTTGTCTGGATGATTTCTACATCGGCGTCTATGAAGTTACTCAGGGACAGTGGCAGAAAGTTATGGGCGAAAACCCGGCCAGATTTAATAAAGGGGATGACTTTCCGGTGGAGAGAGTGAGTTGGGAGGATGTTCAGTTGTTTATC
>CBDVDF010000455.1:0-1994 GCA_965372675.1 uncultured Desulfobacterales bacterium | reverse complement strand
ATTTGGCAGGATCTTTTTGGTGTTGATTTCAGAGGATCCCTGCCGATGAATGAGACCGTCCGGAGCCTCTTTCTCAATGAAAGCCCGATAAGCGGAGAACAGACCCTGACCAGTGACGGAAGAGTGCTGAAAATAGCCTTGGATGGAGGTGAACTGGCCGGAGTGATGGTTGATGAGAACCTGCCAGCCGTAGTTCTTGGTGAGTACGGCCAAGGCAGGACGGCCTTTTTTGCCTATAATATTATCGAATCTGCTCTAAACTGGGAGTTTTCAGCTCATGCCTTCTTGTTGAGGAGTTCAGCTACTTACCTGCTGCCGCCGGAAGCTGAACTTGAAGCAGGCGGTGTGGCTCTTTTTGAGACCAAGATCAATTTCCTGGGGTCCAACATGGATGTCCTCGCCGTGGATAGTCTTAGTGAGGGATTAAATTATCTGCCGCTATTCCATCATGTCGATGAGAAATTGGAATATCAGTTCAGCTTTGAGGATGGCGGAGAGGCTGTTTATCGCTACTTTGTTGAAATCCCCGACCTGGCCGGTGAATACAGCAAGACTACCGATATTTCGATTGCTGTTAACGGGAGCTATGTCCCATATGAGATGTTTACCCAGATATTCATTGTGGCCCCTGATTCCGATGGCCTGCAGCAGCAGTCTATTAGTCTGCTGGATGGCTACATTTCACAGTACCCGGAGGAGAATATTGCTTTAACGGCTATTCGAGACAGACTGACTGGCATTGCCGGCATGCCGAGGACAACACTAAAGGAATGCGAGAAGGTGATTGGCCAACTGGTCCAGGCTACGCAGTCAATTGAGAGGTCGTCTTTTGATGCCTCTGGGTTAAGGACATTGCTGGATGAACTTCTCAGGATTGTGGAAGGGGAGACGGCATTGCTTGATTAGCTGTGGATAATTTAACCTTTAGAACCGTGAATGCGAAATTATGCCGAATTTATATTTAGTAATAGGAACTGCCCATGCACGAAAGTCTGCTTTGGTTCGTTGCTTGACTGGGGCCTTCCATAGAAAACTTTATGAAGTTGAGACACAGAATGGGACGGTAGATTTCTTTGTCCAAGTGAGATCCTTACAAGAGCCTAAAATCTCTCCAGATGAATTTGTAAACACGATTAACGATAATGCTTATACCAATGTGATTTGCACTTTGAGGGCCAGGACGGCTCAAGGATTGCCGGACTGTGTTGGCTATATCAACGCATTCTTGAACGCTGGTTTTACTTTGTCAGGGATAGTTTTGCTTGGATCCTGTCAGGGGGTTGTCTTACCCCACGGTTGCCCTCAACCGTTACGAATAAGTAATCCGAGAACTATTCCGGCAAACCTGATAGCGAGCCAAGTAAGACAGGCCTGGGGAATACTGTAGTAGAATTGGTGGAATCGGAGGGGACTAGTTTAAAACCTTCTGCCATTAATCTAGATAGTGGTGTTTCATGCTTTTTTCAATTGACTCTGGTAAATATATCGACAGTATTCCCCATGAGAATGAGTACAATCTTTGGATCAATCGACTTAGTATCGATGAACTCAACGCGATTATTGATCAGTTGACCGATATGATCGATGGAGATGAAATTCATACATCAAGTTGGATGCCCGGCGGGGATTGGGGTGGTACAGTTTTTCATCCCATTTATGAAAAGTCCTGTCTCTTAAATGAAGAAATGTCTGGTTTGTGTTTTGGTCTGATCCTCTGGGCTGTTTTGATGGATCGGGACGATGTTTGGGGCTTTGGACGATATGAGAAAGACGGAACGGCTATCGCCGGCATGACTTATTTTAAACTTGTCAATCCACCTCCGAGGTAGCGAGTCTTTTGCTGGGGGAGAAGTATCGTTAAACATGGCTTTAAACTATTTCGGGATCTATTCCCTGGGGTTTCTTAAAACAAAAGAAATTTCAGGTGGGCAAACTTATATATTATTCTGAATAATAAAGAGTTGACCTTGCCAAACGTTTTATAGGGGATCGGG
>CBDVDF010000454.1:0-2005 GCA_965372675.1 uncultured Desulfobacterales bacterium | reverse complement strand
GGCTGCCAGCGCCAGGACGGTAATTCACCCAACAATAGGGCTAAATCATAATGATACAGCTCGTATATAATGTTTTACATCAACTAGGTGGTTCTGGTGGGTCCTGAAAAAAAATGGCAGTTTCTGGCAGTTGGCGAAGATCTTAATCTGACCGGAGTGCCGCCGATGATCTCGGCCTTGCTGTCCCAGCAGGGCCTTAAAACTGAATCTGAGATAGAACAATTTCTGGCTCCGACCCTCGCTCAATTACCATCACCGGATCTGATGTCAGGAGTTGTTGAGGCCTCGATGATCCTTGAGCGGGCTTTTCGCGAAAAGACCCCGGTTCTCATTTATGGTGATTATGATGCCGATGGCATAACTTCGACTGCCTTGCTTTTTTCTTTTTTTAAAGAGCTCGGCCTGGAGACTCACTATTATATCCCGGATCGCCTGACAGAGGGCTATGGACTAAAGAGCGAGACCCTGCAGAGGTTGAAGTCTGAATATTTTCTGGCTGAAACTGCCAATCCTGTTCTGGTCACCGTTGATTGCGGGATCTCGAACTTCGATGAGGTTGAAGAAGCCCGCCGCCTTGGCTTTACGGTGATCATCACCGACCACCATCAACCACCGGCAGAGATCCCTCCGGCAGATGTGGTGATCAATCCACACCAGGCCGGTTGCGACTTTCCTTTTAAAGGACTGGCCGGGGTCGGGGTAGCTTTTTATCTGGCGGCAGGGCTAAGAAGTTTGCTGGCCAGCAAGGATAGGTGGGCGAATGGACAGCCACCTAATCTGAAAAAGTATCTCGATCTGGTTGCGGTTGGTTCCGTGGCCGATATGGTCCCGTTGACCGGGGTCAACCGGATCCTGGTCAAGGCCGGCCTGGAAGTTTTAACCGATGAGCCCAGGCCCGGCCTGGCTGCGCTGATCAAAAAAGCCGGGATTGGTAACTCTTCTATCGGCGGGGGAGAGATCGGCTTCCAGATAGCGCCGAGAATAAATGCCGCAGGTCGGGTAGGGGACCCGCGCTTGGCGGTCCAGTTGCTGGTCAGCAAGGATCCCGACGAGATCAAGGGCTTGATAGATAAGCTTGAAGCAGCCAACAATCTGCGGAAGGAGCTTTCAGAGCAAGTTTTCCAAGAGGCCTGCCAGCAGGCTGAAGAGCAGGCAGGTAATGGCAGGAAGTCTATTGTCATAGCAGGTAGCGATTGGCCCCATGGCGTTGTTGGGTTGGTGGCCGGCAGGATCTCCAATAGCTACTATCGGCCGACGATCGTTTTTTCGATTGATCAGGCTGGGCTGGCGAGGGGGTCGGCCCGTTCTATAGAAGAGGTGAATATTCTGGCGATCATCTCTGAATGTGCAGATCTGCTGGAAAAATACGGCGGACACAAGGGGGCGGCCGGTTTAACCCTTAAAAGTGATAATCTCGTCGATTTCCAGGAAAAATTTGAAAGGGCTGTAGATCGAATAATCGGCGATTTTGAATTCAAACCGACCATCCAGGTGAATCTCAGGGCCTCAATAGGGGAGCTGTTGGACCGAAGGTTCCTCGAATTTTACAGTAAGTTTGAGCCTTTTGGTTTTGGCAATCCGGAACCGGTGTTTTGTTTCAGGGATCAAAAGTCGTTTTCCTTTACAGATCTTAAAAGGATCGGCAAGGACTCTTTGAGGTTCAAGGTCAGTGAAGATGGCAGGATCATTAACGGCGTGGCCTTTGGGATGGCTGAGCTTTTACCGGTTATCAACAACGGTGAAGGGGAGATCAACATGGCCTTCAAGATTTGTCACAACGAATTCAGAGGTCGAACAAGCTGGGAGATCAGGGCCGTCGACATCAATAGCGGTGTTTTATGTAGTTGATATACTGTTGTTTTTATTTAACTATACATAATATACATTATGCGACATAGCTAGTATGTGATGAGAATGCAATAATGAGGACCTTTTGTCGCCCTGGGGTCGTATAATTCATTGGCGAGAATTAACACCTTGCCTCTCACTACCTTATGCGAGCTTT
>CBDVDF010000453.1:0-2021 GCA_965372675.1 uncultured Desulfobacterales bacterium | reverse complement strand
CGCCAGCGGCCTCGGCAAAGCAGAGAAAACCAGGATGTTGATCGATGTCGGCACCAATGCCGAGGTCGTGGTGGGCAACAGCGAGTGGCTGATCGCCTGTGCCGGCGCTGCCGGACCTGCCTTGGAAGGTGGGGTTGCCAAAATGGGGATGCGGGCCGGACCCGGGGCGATCGAACATGTTGAAGCAGATCTGGTCAATGAAAAGCTGGTCTACCAGACGATCGGTGGGGAGAAGCCCAGAGGGATCTGTGGTTCCGGCATCATCGACCTGGTGGCGGCTCTCTATCTGGCCAGGCTGGTAGATATCCGCGGTAAGTTCCGTCCCGCTCATAAACCGAGGGCGTTTGTTGATACTGAGGAGGGCCTTGCCTTTGTCCTGGCCGATGGCTCTGAATCGGCTGACGGTCGGCCGGTTGTTTTCGGCCAGGTGGATCTCGATTCGGTGATGCGTTCAAAGGCGGCGATGTACTCTATCCTCACCACCCTGGTAAACCAGGTCGGGACTTCCTTTGCTGAGCTTGAGCGGATCTATGTGGCCGGGGCCTTTGGTCGTCATATTGCGCCTCGTCAGGCGATAACCCTGGGAATGCTGCCGGATCTGCCTCTGGAGACCTATAAATCGATCGGTAACAGTTCCCTGGCCGGGGCGGAACTGGTCCTGTTCGATGACCGGGCTCGCAGTGAATGTCTTGATCTGGTCAAAAGGATCACCTACCTGGAGCTGAACGTCAACCAGGAGTTCATGAACCGTTTCTCCGGCTCGAAGTTCATTCCCCATACAGACCATTCACTCTTCCCTTCAGTACCGTTTTTCAGTGACAGCTGAATCCTGATGGGGGTTGACTCCAGCACTGTAAATCTGGGTCGTTAATATGTCTATTCCTTCTTCCAGGGATTAATGACCTCCAACCCCTGGATAAATTCAAAATCTACTATGTTGCGGGTTGCGAGCCTCATGCTGTTAGCCCTGGCTATCGCGGCAATCTGGGCATCTTCCACACTTATGGGCCGGCCCATTTTATTACGCTGGCTGACAATACCAGCGTATTCCGGGGCGGCGGCCGAGTCAAAGGCCAGACAGCGATCGGAAAATTCGCCAAACAGCAGATCAGCGCTGTTGGCAAGATCATTTTTTCTCCTGCCGTCGGTCAGGAGCGCTATGCCCAGCTCTATCTCAGCCCGGGTAATGGCACTGATGTATAGTATAGACGGCGTTTGGCTGTCGACCCAGTTGATGACTGCTGCTTCCGGTCTTGATTTCATCAACTCTGAGATGACGTTGGTGTCAAGCAAGATCAACCCTTGTCCTCATCGGCAAAAGAGACGGGCGAACGCGGCAACGAGCGGGGCGGGATGATATCTTCATCAACACCCCCGGCCCGGGCAAAAATATCGTGTATTCTGGTGCCGAGTCCCGGCGGTTCCTCTTTTTGTGATAGGGCCCGGCGCAGGATTTGCCTGGCCTCCTCTTCCATGGATAAACCATGGGTCGCTGCCCGCACCCGCAGACTGGTTTTGATGTTCTCGTCCAGTTTGCGTATTGTTAATGTTGCCATAACGATCTCCTTGGCTGTTTCTGGTGACTTCATTGTAGTCATTGCATGCAAAGATAGCAACTGGTTTTGTTCCCTTCAGGATGCCGACAATCTGACCAATATGCCGTTTACACAAAATATTTTACACCACTTAATGGTGGTCCGTAAATCTTTTGAATTTACCGCTTTGAGCGGTTCCAGTTTTTTTTAAGCCTTCGGCTTTATATACAATTTCACTTTCATCACTAAACAATACTGCATCACCATCAAAAGCAATTCTTACTTGCCCTTCTGGTATTTTTCCTACATCACTTGGTGGTTCTTTTACTACTGCAACAGCACAGGTATCACTATCAATAACTCTTTGTGCATCTTTTGCACTAGTAGTTAAAAATAAATCAACATCAAATGCATCAAGATAGTCAAAAACAGATTCACCTCCTGTGAATGCAGATCGTGTAATATCAAGATTTTGTTCTCTAATAT
>CBDVDF010000452.1:0-2022 GCA_965372675.1 uncultured Desulfobacterales bacterium | reverse complement strand
GTAGCATCTCTGGCCTCGCATACAGTCCACGATCTGCCACCGCGCCTGCAAACTATCTGGCTGCCGATCCATGCCGGAATCGCCTTGATGGCTTATGGTTTCCTGGCCCTGGCTTTTTGTGGCGGCATTATGTATCTCCTGCAAGAGCGGGAGATCAAGAAGAAACGTTTCGGACTGTTTTACAGTCGGCTGCCCTCCCTGGAATCACTCGACAGCCTGAACCGCCACTGTCTAACGGTCGGCTTCCCCCTGATGACCCTGGGGATAATCACCGGCATGCTTTGGTCCAAACACGGCTCCGGAGCATACTGGCAATGGAACCCTAAAGAGACCCTCTCCCTGATAACCTGGTTGATCTACGCGGCCATAATCCACCAGCGCTTCACAGCTGGCTGGCGCCGGCGGCGAGCCGCGATCATGGTAATAATCGGCTTCATAGCCGCCCTGACGACCCTGTATCTGGTCGGACACTGAAGACAAATTCCGCAGGACTTTTCTATATGCAGGCTGAAAACCTAATAATTCTTGGCGTCAACCACAAAACAGCCCCGGTGGCGATCCGTGAGCAGCTGGCCTTTTCCGGTGACTCGGCGCTGCCTTTTTCGGAACTGCTGGCCCTTGAGGGCTGCACCGAATGCTGCATCCTCTCAACCTGCAACCGAGTGGAGATCATTGTGGTCTCAAGGGATCCGGAAAAAACGGCCGGAGCCCTGCGCCGCTTTCTTTTCGGCAAGAGCTCGATAAGTGAGGCGGAGACGGAAAAATATTGCTACCTGCACATGGGAGAAGATGCCATCACCCATCTTTTCCGGGTCGGGGCCAGTCTCGACTCAATGATCGTCGGCGAACCACAGATCCTCGGTCAGCTCAAACAGGCCTACAAGGTCTCTTCGGAGAACAACTGCACCGGCGCCATTCTCAACCGCTTTCTTCACAAATCATTCTCGGTGGCTAAAAGGGTCAGGACCGAAACCAATATCGGCAGCAATGCCGTTTCGATCAGTTATGCCGCCGTCGAACTGGCCAAGAAGATCTTCGGCGACCTCCAGGGTAAAACGGTAATGCTGATCGGGGCCGGCGAAATGGCCGAACTGGCAGCCGAACATCTGATCAGCCAGGGAATCAGCCAGGTCGTGGTGGTCAACCGGACTTTCGAGAACGCGGTAAAACTTGCTCAGCGCTTTAACGGCAAAGCCGCCGGTCTTGACGACCTCATCCCCCAGCTGGCAGACGTCGACATCCTGATCAGTTCGACCGGCGCCACCGATCTGGTCCTCAAATGCGAGGACGTTAAACCGGTCATCAAGCAACGGATGAACCGCCCCCTGTTCCTGATCGATATCGCCGTGCCGCGTGACCTCGACCCCAAGCTCAACGATCTTGACAACGTCTATCTCTACGATATCGATGACCTTACCCACGTAGTCGACATCAACAAGTCCGAAAGAGACAAGGAAGCCGCCCGCGGCGAACGGATAGTTATCGAAGAGACCATGAAATTCGTCCAGTGGATGGCGGGCATGGAAGTAACCCCGACCATTGTCGAACTCCGCCGGAAAGCCGATGCTATCTGCCGGGCCGAGATTGACCGCACCCTCAACAACATCAAAGATCTGCCACCCAAGGCTCAGAAATCCGTCGAGAAAATGGCAGCGGCGATCGTCAACAAAATGCTCCACAACCCGATCCAGCACCTGAAATCGGACTTTCCGGGCGACAAGGGGCAGAGGCTGGCTCTGGTCAGGCAACTTTTCGACTTGGATAACGACGAAAACAGTGGTCAAAATGACTGAAATTTACCCAGCCATTCAAACCTTTAGCCACCCCCAAAACATCTTCGTTTTTATTTGACATCCAGCCCCCAACTAGTTATGGTGTTGGGTTTTGGTGGCCGGGACTACTGAATCTTTCTCTCACCCCGGCAGAAACAGCCGCAGACCAGGACATATTTCGATCAGCCAGTTGCTTTAAACACTGGCCAGAAGAGGTCACGGCCCTTTGAATCATCCTTGCTAAATAAGG
>CBDVDF010000451.1:0-2027 GCA_965372675.1 uncultured Desulfobacterales bacterium | reverse complement strand
GTCCTGGCCGGGGGCAAGAGCAGTCGCTTCGGCTCCAACAAGGCCCTGGTGAAGCTGGCCGGCAAACCCCTGGTCCAATATCCCTGCAAAGTTCTTGACGGTCTGTTCAGTAAAAACCTGCTGATCACCAATAGCCCGGACCAGTACAACTTTCTCGGCTGGCCGACAGTCGCAGACATCTATCCCGGGGCCGGCCCCCTGGCCGGTATCCATGCGGCCCTGTCTGCCATCGTTACACCCCTGATCTTCGTGGCCGGCTGCGACATGCCTTTCCTTGACCGAAAGTTGATCGTCTACCTGCACAGCCTGGCTACGGATTTTGATGCTGTTGTTCCCCATACAGTCAAAGGACTCGAACCCCTCCACGCCGTTTATCGCCGTGGCACTGTTGAGGTCATCGCTGAAAACCTAAAAAAAGGAGTTTTTAAGCTCCACGATATCCTGTCCGAGCTTAAGATCCGAGAAGTCGGCCAGGATGAGATCATCGCAAACTCTGCGACCGGACTGGATTCATTTCGCAACATCAATACCATGGACGATCTAAAAACCAATGAATAAAAAGACGACCTTGAGAGAAGCTCAACAGCTCATCCTCGACCTGGCCCGACCGACCCGACCGGAAACCATTTCCCTGCCCGATGCCCTGGGCCGGGTTCCCGCTGAGCATTTGAAAAGCGCCTTACCGATCCCTTCCTTCAATGCCTCGACCAGGGACGGATTCGCGGTAAAGAGCCATGATATTGCCAAGGCAAATAAATCCAGTCCGGTCGAACTGAAGATATGCGGCGAGATCCCGGCCGGCCTCACAGATATCCCCCGCTTGGGACAGGGGCAGGCCTTACGGATCATGACCGGAGCGGCGATCCCGACCGGCAGCGACCTGGTTCTGGCCCAGGAAGATATTGAGATCAGGAAACGGGCCGTTATCATTGATCGTCCGACTGAGGCTGGCACCCACATCCGCAGGAGGGGCTGTGATCTCAGCAAAGGACGGATCGTGGTCCGAAAAGGAGAGCTCATCAGCCCAGCCCATCTGGGCCTGCTCGCCACCACCGGGATCAACAGCCTGCAGGTCCACCGGCAGCCGAAAGTCGCGGCGATCTGTACCGGCAGTGAACTGGTCGGGATTGACAGAGAACCGGAAAGAGGCCAGGTGATCAGTAGCAACTGCCTGCTGCTGACCGGTCTGGTCCGGCAGTGCGGGGCAGAGGTCAGAAAAGTATCGATCATCACTGATCGAAGCCGGGAGATCGCAGCCGGGTTGGCAGCTCTTTTACAGGAAGAACTTCCCCTGATCATCACCACCGGCGGCATGGGACCCGGCAAGTTCGACCTGATGACCGAGGTCTTCAAAAAACTGGCGATCAGAACCATCTATTCTTCTCTTGAGCTCAGACCTGGCCGCGCCACCATGCTGGGGGTCTCAGGAAAAAGCCTGATCATGGCCCTGCCAGGACCACCACCGGCCGTCCAGCTTCTTTTCAACGAACTGGCCCGCCCGGCCATCCGCAGGATCGGCGGAGAAGCTCAACCACTCGGCAATGCCTGCAAGGCAGAACTGACCGAACCGTGTACTATCCGCCACGGCAACTCCCTTCATCTCACGGGCGGAATATTATCTCTCAGGGAAGGTGCAACAAGGGTCCGTCAGGCAAGAAAAACCGAATCAGCCAATTGCGTGATACTTCTCCCGGCCGGGAGAAGCCAATTCAGGGCCGGGGAAAAGGTCACCGTCCACCCGACCCGGCCGATCTGCTAGATCAAGGGAGCGCTACTTCAGATTGGCCCTCAGCATATGCCGACTGACGTCGGAGCCATGCGGGTCGTGACAGTTGAGACATTTAGAGGCGATCGTTTTATCGGAGTGCTGAGTTCCAGTACCGGCGGAGTGGCAGATAGCGCACAACCCTTTGCCCTTGAGCTTGTAGCTGCCGCCCTTACTGGAGGAACACCTGGCCCCGGCAGGGACATGGCACATCTCACAGGCGTTGACGCCGGCCATTTCCGCCGCCACCGGCCCGTGCATG
>CBDVDF010000450.1:0-2030 GCA_965372675.1 uncultured Desulfobacterales bacterium | reverse complement strand
GGAAGGAATCGCCTTAAGTTGCAGCGACCCGGCATAACAGCGCACTGCCAGACAGGGATCACTGAACTGCCCCTTGTCATAAATACACTGGAGAAATTTGATGAACCCTGAAAAGATCAGCCCGGCTTACACCTTTGATGATGTCCTGCTGCGACCGGCAAAATCTAACGTACTGCCTAGTGATGTTAAACTGGCAACCAGGCTGACCAGGAACATCACTCTCAACATCCCGCTGATCAGTGCTGCCATGGACACCGTAACCGGTCACCGGACCGCTATCACCATGGCCCGGGAGGGCGGCATCGGCATCATTCACAAGAACATGCCGATCGAAGAACAGGCCAGAGAAGTGGAGAAGGTCAAAAAATCGGAATCGGGGATGATCATCGATCCGATCACCGTTGAAACCGGCCAGACCGTCGGCGACGTTAAACAGATCATGAGTAAATATCAGATCTCGGGAGTACCGGTGCTTAAGGATGGCAAACTGGCCGGGATCATTACCAACCGCGATCTGCGCTTTGTTACCGATCTGGATCTCAAGGTTGAAAAGGCGATGACCAGCAAGAACCTGGTTACCGCCAAGCCCGGCATTACCCTCGAACAATCAAAGGCGCTCCTCCATGAGCACCGGATCGAGAAACTGCTGGTGGTTGAAGACAGCGGCTGCCTGAAAGGCCTGATCACCATCAAGGACATTGAAAAGGTCAAGAGGTACCCCAACGCCGCCAAAGATGAGCGGGGCAGGTTGCTGGTCGGCGCCGCCGTCGGCATCGGCGGCAATATGGAGCAGATTGACTTGCTGATCAAGGCCGGGGTCGACATAGTCGGTCTCGACTCGGCCCATGGCCACTCCCAGAATGTCATAAACACCTTAAAAGAGATTAAGGCCGCCTTCCCTGATCTGCCGGTCATCGCCGGCAATATCGCCACCGCCGAGGCCGCTGAAGACCTGATCAAGGCCGGGGCGGACTGTATCAAAGTCGGGGTCGGTCCCGGCTCGATCTGCACCACCAGGATCGTCGCCGGGGTCGGGGTCCCGCAGATGACCGCAGTCCACGACTGTGCCGAGGTGGCCGAAAAACACGGCATCCCGGTAATCGCCGATGGCGGCATCAAATTTTCCGGAGACCTGACCAAGGCGATCGGCATCGGCGCCAACGTAGTAATGATCGGCAGCCTCTTTGCCGGCACCGAAGAAACTCCGGGTGAAACCTTCCTCTACCAGGGTCGAACCTACAAGGGCTACCGCGGCATGGGCTCTCTGGGCGCCATGAACCAGGGTAGCGGCGACCGCTATTTTCAGGGCAATATCGAGAGTTCCTCAAAGTTCGTCCCCGAAGGCATCGAAGGCAAGGTCCCCTACTGTGGCCCCCTGTCGGACATGATCTATCAGTTGATCGGTGGCCTGCGCTCCGGAATGGGTTATGTCGGTGCCGCCAATATAGAAGAACTCCGCAAGAAAGCCAGGTTCGTCAAGATAACCCCGGCCGGTCTCAAGGAGAGTCACGTCCACGACGTGATCATCACCAAAGAAGCCCCGAACTACCGACTGAGTTAATTTGGGTATAAATGCCTAAAGTTAGTGGTGGTTACGATTTTAAGGTGATTTAAAGAAGAAGGACGATTGGATCGCTTCGGCAAACGTACGGATCAAAGTCATCTCCGAACGCCGTCCCGTATAACTGGCTCCATGTCAATAGTAGCTACCATCAACTTTAAGCACTTACCTAAGCACTAATGTGCTTAGGGAAAACCCAAACCCGGGCCCTCTAAATCCGGATCTTACTGGCAAGGACTAAAATGGACATCCATAGCGAACGTATACTTATCCTCGATTTCGGTTCACAATACACCCAGCTCATCGCCCGGCGGGTCCGGGAAGCGGGGGTATACTGTGAACTCTACCCCTGGGATCTTGAGCCGGAAATAATCCGCGACTTTTCCCCCAATGGCATCATCCTTTCCGGGGGCCCCCAGTCGGTCCATGAGGAGTCGACCCCAAAGGCGGCCGATCTGGTCTTTGAACT
>CBDVDF010000449.1:0-2038 GCA_965372675.1 uncultured Desulfobacterales bacterium | reverse complement strand
ACAGAGATTGCAGGTATAGGTTTCCGGCTCGATTATCTTGTGGCCGATGTCCATCAACTTGTTGAGTAAACCGCTATCCGCATTGTAAACAAAGATAAGTTTCATCCCGCCCTCCTCGTCTGTTTGAAATAATTAAATTGTATCATGGCCGCTAGTGCTTGCCACTAATTTTGACGTTCCCCTGCAAGGGATAACAGAGATAGAGCAAGGCCACAACCCCTGCAACAAGATAGGAATAACCGAGGGAAGGTGCAGCTTCCGGCCAGCGGGAATAGAGGAGACCGAGCCCCGTGAAGATCACTCCGATGTAGAATTGCGAATAATAGCTCTTGGCCAGGATGTATTGATAGCCGCTGGTCTGCTTGGCATGATCAAAAAAGCGTTTATTAAAGGCCAGTCTGAAAAAAGATGTGCAAAAGGTGATCAGCACCAGCAGCGGGAAGAGCAGGGGGCTGGCCATCTCCTCTCCCACATTGCCACGTAACAGCCAGGCTCCCATATAGAGTATTACCGCCAGGGTATAGATCTTCTGTTTGTCGGTCCGGTCGATGCTGTTCTTGATAAAGAAGAAGAGCAGGCCGAAAGTAACGGTCAAGGCTATCATCAACAGGCCAAGATGCCAGAAACTTTCCCGGACGATCAGAAAAAGGGAGATCAGCCAGAAGTAACTCTCAAGATAGAGGAAGACCCCGTCAAAGGAGAAGATCAGTTTGGAGCGTAAGCCGTCCTTGAAGCGCAGCAGATCAGGCAAAGAGTGAGGTCTTTCATTCAACAGGATCGATGGCAGGCGGAGGTCGGCCTGGAAAAATCGTAAAGAGAGAGCCCCCAGCAAGGCGATCAGGATGGAGAGCAGGTAGAGGGCCTGGAAGCCGTGTTTCTCAAGGAGAATCCCCCCGGTAAATACTCCGATCTTTAAGACAATCACCACAAAGATCTGAAAATTGCCAAAGTGTCGGCCCGAATTCTCCGGTGAAACCATTTCATAAAAAAGGACCCGCTGGACGATCCAGAAAAAGCAGTTATAGGCCCCGTTGAGCAGGGCAAGGAGGGGCAGGAACCAGACCGAGTCGGCAAGAAAGACAGCGCTTAAGAGGGCTGCTTCAACCAGAAAGGAGCCGCCGATAATGGTCTGGAGTCCGACCCTTTTGCTGACCCGGTCCCAGAGCCAGAGCGTTGCACAGAAGCCAAAACCGGTGCAGGCGATAAAATAGGAAATTTCAGCCAGGGTAAAACCCAGTTTCCAGAGAAAGACCGGGATATAAAAAGGGAAAAGGCCGATCAGCAGCGAATGAAAGCCTGTGTAATGGTAGAAAACCTTTGGCCTGTTTTCCGGCTCAGAAGATATCGGCATTGCTGATCTCATTTTGCTCAAGCTCTTCGAAAAAGCGGCTCAGGTCCTCTTTTTCCCCGTAGCGAGGGTAGTCGTGCATTGCAAGATATGGTCTTGAGTTTACCTCAAGGAAGATACACTTCTGCTCCTTGTAGCTCTTTTCTATGCCATGCTCAAAGATGGCGTCAATGCCGAAGATGTTGGCCTTGAACAGTCCAAGGATCTTCAGAAAGAGTTGCTTGTTCTCCTCCGGTACCGTCTTCTGGTCAATTACCTCAACCACTCCCCCGGGGGCCAGGGCAATTTTATTAAAGAGGGTTACCCGTTCGCCATCTGCGGGAATTGAGGCCAGGCAGAGCCCTTGCTTTTTAAGGTAGCGCTTTATTTTCCCATCCTTGGGGATAGGGTGAATGACCGGATAGAGCTGCATCTCCTGACGCACCGCATTTTCACGGTCGATCAGTTCGCTGATCGAGGCGCTGCCGTCGCCATCGACAAATGGCGGGTAGCGCCTGATAATGGACATGATCTTGCCATTGGCAACCGTCACCCGATAACTTGCTCCTTCGAGATATCGCTCGATCATCGAGTAGGGCCACCAGACCTTGACCAGCAAAGCCGCCTTCCATAGCTCGCCACAGGTTGTGATCGGACAATAACTGCCCCGTGAAAAGCCGCTGACATTCGGTTTGATCACCAAGGGAAAAC
>CBDVDF010000448.1:0-2043 GCA_965372675.1 uncultured Desulfobacterales bacterium | reverse complement strand
GATTTGGCAGGCATATGGGGTCCTTTTACATCGAGAAATAATCTGCAATAAACGAGCAATAATATATAGATTAATCTCTTTCAACAAGTGAAATAAGTCACTTTTATCTTATGATGGGTCACGGGATTTATTCCTGACATACTTTCTGCTTTTTTCTATCTTGAAATTAAAGAGCTTTTATTCTAGTTTGAGACTTCCCAGAAATGGTTGTTTGGCAGAATCTTTATTAATTCTTTTGAAGGCATGAAATATGAAAGTTAAAAACTGGATGAAAGTAGATCCGGTAACAACTGAAAGAACTACTTTGATCCAGGAAGCCGCCGAATTAATGAAGGAACACTCCATCCGTCATCTGCCGGTCGTCGATGATGGTCAGTTAGTCGGTTTTATTACCCAGACTGATCTCCGGCAGTATTTTTTCCCATCGATGGTCGAAGATATTCTTGTCCATGATGTGATGGTCGTTAACCCTATCACCATTGATGTCAGTTCCAGTATTGATCAAGCCGCCCGGCTTATTCACGACTACAAGATCGGCGGTTTGCCGGTCATGGATAAAAAGAAACTGGTGGGGGTTATTACCTCTTCGGACATCGTTTCCGGGTTCATCGAGGTGATGGGGCTCCTGCAGGCCTCAACCCGTCTTGATGTGATCGTTGACAAGGAAGGCGGGGTTGATGATGTGACCCGCATAATCAAGGATAACAACCTGGAAATTTTCAGTATTGCAACCGAGAGCCAGTCATCCAGACGGAAGGTTCATTATTTCCGACTGGCCAAAGGTGATCTGAAACCGGTTGTCGAGGCCTTGGAGAAATCAGGCCATAAAGTAGTCTCGGTCATGGATTAGACCGGCCACCGTTTCATCTCATATTTTAAAATATCCCATAAGGTATCCAACTAATGGCCAGTTTGAAGGTTGTAAAATCCATTGAAGAGATCAACGCCCGGATCCGTGCCAATAAAGCGGTGGTAGTCACTGCCGAGGAGATGATAGCGATAGTCCGGGACAAGGGACCGATTGAGGCCGCCAGACAGGTCGATGTAGTCACCACCGGAACTTTTTCGCCAATGTGCTCTTCGGGAGCATTTATCAATTTCGGCCATACCAACCCGACTTTCAAGGCCGCTAAAGTTTCGATCAACAAGGTGGCGGCCTACGGTGGGCTTGCCGCAGTGGATATATACATCGGCGCCACCGAGCCTGCCGAGGATGATCCCTTGAACAAAGTTTTTCCCGGGGAATTCCGTTACGGAGGAGGTCATGTCATCGAGGATCTGGTCGCAGGCAAGGAGGTCTTCCTGGAAGGCAGCGGTTATGGAACGGACTGCTATCCGAATCGTAAACTGGCCAAGACCGTCACCCTCGCCGATCTTCCCTATGCGCTGCTCTGCAACCCCAGAAACTGCTATCAGAATTACAACTGCGCGATCAATCTTTCCGACAAAACTATCTATACCTACATGGGGACTCTTAAAGCCAAAGGGCGCAATGCGACATACTCCAGCGCCGGACAACTGAGCCCTTTGATGAATGACCCTTATTACCGGACCATCGGGATGGGAACGAGAATATTTCTTGGTGGAGGCGAGGGCTATGTGACCTGGCATGGCACCCAGCATAATCCCGAGGCTCCTCGCGGTGAAAATGGGGTTCCTAACCGACCGGCCGGCACCCTGATGGTCCAGGGTGATCTGAAGCAGATGTCCCCGCGTTGGCTTAAGGGTATCAGTATGCAGGGTTACGGGTGTACTTTGGCGGTAGGGGTCGGGATTCCCATTCCGATACTTAACGAAGAGATAGCAGCTTTTACAGGTGTCTCGGATGAAGAGATATTCACCCATGTTATTGACTATTCGCATGATTATTCCCACGGAATTGCCAGAAACTACGGACAGGTCAGTTATGCCCAGCTCAAGAGCGGCCAGATAGAAGTTAATGGCAAAAGCGTGCAGACCGCCCCCTTGTCCAGTGTTGTCCGGGCCCGTGAGATCGCTGAGACCCTGAAGGAGTGGATCGAAAAAGATGGTTTCGAACTTGGG
>CBDVDF010000447.1:0-2049 GCA_965372675.1 uncultured Desulfobacterales bacterium | reverse complement strand
CTGTTATCCCTGCTTCTGGCGGCCCTTGTCCATGGGTGCAGCGGGTTGCCGGCCCGGATACCTCTTTCCGGGCCGGAAAGTCTGCAGGTCCGCGGATCTTTCAAGGAGATGGCGGCCGGGCAGGGGCAATGCAGCAGTAGTGTTGATGCTGACATCACCGTCACTCTTGGCTCCAAGTTCTATTCCGGGACAATGAGCGGCTATCTGCAGGCCATGGCTCCCGCCGCCCTGAAGATCATCGGGGTGAACCCCTTTGGCCAACCTCTGGTCGTGCTGATCAGTGATGGTGAGAGTTTCAGTTATTCCCTGCTCAACGAATCATTGAGTTACAGTGGTGCGGTCGATTCTGCCGCATTCCGGCGCTATGCCCCGGCCGGTTTTGCCCCGGACAACAGCTTTTATCTCCTGATCGGCCGCTTGAAGCCAGGCAGGGTGCTGATCCTTGGCGACAGTGCTGACTCCGGCGGCAAAGGGGCCTGGCTTGAACTTGAAAATGAGCAGGATGGCAGCCGCAGCTTGGTGCTGTTTGATCCTGAGCAGCAATTGCTCCTCAAATATCTGCAGCTTGATGAAACCGGCGAGCCGGTAATGGAGATAATTTATAGTGATCATTACCCGGGGCTATGTAAGCTGCCGGGCCGGATCAAGATCAGCAGTGACGCCCACGCGGGTAGTCTGGTGATCAGATTGAGCAATTGGCAGACCGCCACCCCTTTCTCTTCGGCTGATTTCAAGTTCGAACCTCCTCCAGGCTTTAAAAGAGTGACCGTAAAGTGAACATTGACGAGATTCTGCCGCTGGTCTCCCGGCCCAGTCGCTATATAGGCAACGAATTTAATATTATCCGAAAGGACTGGCAGCTGGCAGCCCTGAAAGTGGCCTTGATCTTTCCTGATCTCTATGAGATCGGCATGTCCCATCAGGGTTTGCAGGTCCTTTATCACTTGTTGAACGATCGCGACGATCTGCTGGCGGAAAGGGCCTATTGCCCGGCCCCGGATCTGGAGAAACTTCTCCGTGACCGCGGCCAGCCTCTTTTTTCTCTCGAATCACATCGGCCCCTGGCAGAGTTCGACATGCTGGGCATCACTCTGCCTTATGAACTTTGCTATACCAATATCCTGACCATCCTTGATCTGGCTGGCCTGCCCTTTCGCAGCATTGACCGACAGGAAGAGCACCCCCTGGTGATCGGCGGCGGGCCTGGGGCTTTTAACCCCGAACCGGTGGCTGATTTCTTTGATGCCATCCTGCTCGGCGACGGTGAAGAGGCGGTTATCGAGATCGCCGACCTGCTGATCAAAGCCCGGCAGGATGGCTGTGGCCGCCAGGAAGTTTTATTCCGCCTGGCGACGGTTGACGGCCTTTATGTGCCATCATTTTTCAGGCCCGGATATGATAATGGCAGTTTCATCGGCATCACCGTTAAGGACGGGGTGCCGCCGGTTCGACGCCGGATCCTGGCGGATCTCGAGGATACCGGCGGCGGTGTTCCCCTGGTGCCGCTGACCCGAATAGTCCATGACCGACTTGGCATAGAGATCGCCCGCGGCTGCACTCGTGGCTGCCGTTTCTGCCAGGCCGGCATCGTCTATCGACCGGTTCGGGAGCGTTCCCCGGAGCGGATCCTGGAATTGGCCGAAAAGGGGATCGCCGAGAGCGGTTTCGATGAACTGGCCTTGCTTTCCCTCAGTACCGGTGATTATTCCTGTATCTCCGACCTGCTGGTAACCCTGATGAACCGGTTGGTTGAAGACAAGGTCTCGGTATCGATGCCGTCGATGCGGGTCGGCACCCTCACCCCGGAGATCATGGACCAGATCAAGCGGGTGCGGAAGAGTGGTTTTACTCTGGCGCCGGAAGCAGGAACCGACCGGCTGCGTCGGGTGATCAATAAGGGCATCAGTGAAGATGACCTGCTGTCGACCAGCAAGGCTGCTTTCGAACTGGGCTGGCGACTTCTCAAGTTCTATTTCATGTTCGGACTGCCCACCGAGACCGACGAGGATCTGGCCGCCATTCCTATCCTGGCCCAGAAGGCATTGCATA
>CBDVDF010000446.1:0-2051 GCA_965372675.1 uncultured Desulfobacterales bacterium | reverse complement strand
AAGATAGATGGGAGACGACAAGGGGAGAGAGCTTCAGGTTTGGCTGTCGCATCTGGAGAAAAGGGACCTGCACCTCCAGGGAGTGTTCCGCACGATGGGCGGCGGCATCACTTTCTATATTATTGTTATAATCAAGGATCAGGCGGGACAGTTCGCTGTTTATTGGCACAGTACCAATCGGGGTCTGCCATTCACCCTCGTCCATCAAGGCCAGCGGGACTCCGTAACCATGATGGTTGGGGCCGATGATCACTACGTCTTCGGGGATATTGACTTTTGCGAAAGTCTTGCCGGCCACCTTGCCAGAATATACATATCCGGCATGCGGTGATACTACGACGATACCGTCCCGGCGTTCGGAAGCGGCAACCGTCGGCATCAGCCCGGAAATCATTTCTGTCAGAGCGCTTTTCTCGGCCGGATAGAATTGGCCGGCTACTGCGGGGAGCCTTAACATCTCCCACCTCCTTGCTAACAAGATCTTTAGAGGCAGTATAGCAGAATATAGATCAACAGAAGGGGAAAAGGGACTTTAGTCCTTAATGATCTTCCAGGTGGTCCCGGCGGAACTGTCTTTCAGCTCTATTTTCTTGGCAAGAAGCTGATCTCTGATCTCGTCCGCTTTGGCCCAGTCCTTCTGGTGGCGGGCTTCGATCCTCTGGTCGATCAGAGACTCGATCTCTCCGGTAGAGATATCAAGTTCGGCTATTTCCCCCTGCTGCAAATTCCTGAGGTAATCGGCCGCTGGTTCGGTCAACAGGCCCATGATAGCGGCCAGGGTTTTAACCTTTTCGGTGTTTTCCTTAAGGAGTTCAACATCGGCTGTAGCCGGGACGTTCGGCAACTGCTGACGGAGCCGGTTCAGGTCCTTGGCGTTTTCAAAGATGGTCCCCAGGGCCTGGGCGGTATTAAAATCATTATCCATGGCTTCCACGAAACGTTCTTCCAGGCTGCTGAGCCGCTGCCGATCCTGGTCGGATATTGACGGGGTGTGCTGGTCGGAGCCGGACAGCTCATCGATCGCGGCAATACAACTGTAAAGCCGCTCAAGTCCGGCCGCGGAATCTTTCAGGGCCGCTTCAGAATAATCGAGAGGGGTCCGGTACTGGGCGGAGAAGACAAAGAAACGCAATACTTCCGGGTGATGGTCCTCCAGGACCTCGCGAATGGTCAGGAAGTTGTTAAGTGACTTGGACATCTTCTCGTCCTTGATCGTCACGAAACCATGATGGATCCAATTTCTGGCAAAGGGCTGTCCGGTCGCCCCCTCGCTCTGGGCGATCTCGTTTTCATGATGGGGAAAGATCAGGTCTTTGCCTCCGCCATGGATATCGAAGGTCTCACCCAGGTACTTGCGGCTCATCGCCGAGCACTCGATGTGCCATCCCGGCCGACCGGCTCCCCATGGACTGTCCCAGGTAGGTTCACCGGGCTTGCTGCCTTTCCACAGGGCAAAATCCATCGGGTGCTCTTTGTCCTCGTTAACACTTATCCGGGCGCCGGCCTGCATGTCCTCAAGCTGGCGGCCGGACAGTTTGCCGTAGCCCTTCATGTCGGTAACCCGGTAATAGACATCGTGGCCCGACTGGTAAGCCAGCCCTTTGTCGATCAGTTCACTGATCATCTCGATGATCTCACCAACATGCTCGGTGGCCTTGGGTTCAATATCCGGATCAGCAACTTTCAGCCGGGCCATGTCCTCGCGGAATTTGGCAATGAACCTTTCCGATAATTCTTCACAGCTGGTATTCTGCTCGGCGGCCCTTTTGATGATCTTGTCGTCGATATCGGTGAAATTACGAACGAAATTTACCTTGTAACCCCTGAATCTAAGGTAACGGACTATCATGTCAAAGACCAGAGCTGAACGGGCATGGCCGATATGACAGTAATCGTAGGTGGTTATTCCGCAGACATAGAGTTTTACCAGACCCGGCTCGATCGTTTCGAATGGTACTTTCTTGCCGGCCAGGGTGTTATATAAGGATATAGTCATATTAGAGGTCTTGTTAAAGGCGGCCTCGTTGCTGTCAACAAGCAGTTGGGCCGGG
>CBDVDF010000445.1:0-2059 GCA_965372675.1 uncultured Desulfobacterales bacterium | reverse complement strand
CCATCGCTGCTTTTAATATCGTTTCCAGTCTCAGTATGATGGTTAAAGACAAACTGCACCGGATCGTGGTATTTATCTATCAGGATTATACAGTGGCTATCTGCACGGCCTGACCAACAAACGAGGAGCCAATGCAAATAATAGATATTATTAAGAATATTCAACTGTTCAATGGCCTGACTACGTCCCAGACAGACGATCTGGCGATGATCATTTCCGACCAGGATTTTAAAAAGGGCGCCAACATCTTCGCCGAAGGAGATGACGGAGTCGGCTTTTACATCCTGGTTTCCGGACAGGTCAAGATCTACAAGATGTCCGTTGACGGCAAGGAGCAGATCCTCCACATTTTCGGACCGGGCGAACCATTTGCGGAAGCCGCCGTTTTTACCGGTAAGTCCTTCCCTGCCTATGCCGACGCCATGCAAGACAGCAGGGTCTTCTTTATTCCGAGGAGCTCATTCGTCTCGCTGATCAAGGACAACCCTTCCCTGGCCATGAATATGCTGGGCACCTTGTCCCTGCGGCTGAAAAAATTCGCCGGCATGATCGAGGCCCTGTCCCTGAAAGAGGTGCCCGGCCGCCTCGCCGCCCACCTGCTGCTGCTGAGCAGTCAGCACGACAGCGACGACTTCCCCCTGAACATCAGCAAAACCCAGATGGCCAGCCTGCTGGGCACCATTCCCGAAACCCTGTCGCGGATATTCAAGAAACTGACCAAAAGAGGCTACCTCGAGATGGACAGCGCCCGGATCAGGATCATCGACCGGGAAGGATTGGAAGAGCTGGCTTCGGGCGAAGAAAAACTGTAGCCCGCTCAACAGTCCCAGAGATCTTTAAAATCACTTTGTTACGTGGTCTTCGATAATATCCAGACGACCCCGCTGATATTCTTCATAGGGCGGCATTCTTTCGGGATCGGCCGGCTGGCGGTCCGCTCCATCCTTCATCCTTACCCCTTCGTAGATATTCTGATAGACCCTTTCTTTTGAACAGCCGGGCAGGGAGAGAAACAAAATAATAGCAAAGGCCACCAACCATAATATCCTGCGACATGGACAAGGCATACTGATCATGCCTACTTATTAAGTTTTTTGGAGAGAAAGACCCGCAACGGGCACTGGCATAAATAACCGTCGCCAAAAGGCAGGGCGAACGGGCACTCGTCGCTGTTTTCATCGAGACAGTCCAGATAGCTTTCCACCCCGAAATCCCGGGCCTTGCATAATTTCTCAAAGCCGGAATCTGCGCACTTGAACATCTTCGGGCAGGACATCTTGCCGATAATTGCTTCTATTTTCTCCTGGTCTTCTTCTTTCAAGGCATCACCTTTTGAAACTCATGAATGGAATTCACACATCTAATGTTCTAAGTAGAACTGATAATCAAGCCCGGACTTCTTGAAATGATTAAGGGCATTCTTCAGGCCCTGCAGGGTTTCCACCCGGAACCTTACTTCCCAGGCCG
This sequence comes from uncultured Desulfobacterales bacterium, assembly GCA_965372675.1. GTDB lineage: Bacteria > Desulfobacterota > Desulfobulbia > Desulfobulbales > JAGXFP01 > JAGXFP01. The sequence continues at coordinate 592 of CBDVDF010000445.1, read as the reverse complement.
ACTTCGGAGCATTGCTGTGGGTCAGGCGGATCACCTCCGAGATCTGCATCTCCTCGGGGGCAACCCCGAGCATCATCAGCAAGCGGTTGCGGCTGGGAACATGGAGAAAGACCAGGCTCTGACGTTTCTCCACCCTGGTCTCTTTATGCTTCCAGCGCAGTTCGACCACATCCTCCCGCTGTACCTTCAAGCCGGAGATCCGTTCGCATTGCTTGTTGTGGACCGATACCCCCCGCTCGCTCAGCAGAGCGATAAGTCCCTTGTCGACCGGCACCGGGTTACAGCAGCGGGAAAATTTAACGACCGCCGGATCCAGGGAGCCCAGATAAATGCGGTTCAAGGCCCCGGTCGGCGGTTGCAGTATCTCCCGGTCGCTGTACAGTTTTTTCCGCACCGCTTCTACTGCTTCCTTTAGTGGCAAGCGACCCTCGCCGATATGCTGAAAAAACTCTCCGGGATCGTCAACATTACAGATCTTGCACACCTCCTCCATCCCGGGCTTGTCGATAAGATCAACCGGGATCCCGTACCTCTTCATTTCCTGTTCGGCGATCGACCGGCCGATCTCCCGGGCCAGAAGCTGGCGGCGGAC
>CBDVDF010000444.1:0-2062 GCA_965372675.1 uncultured Desulfobacterales bacterium | reverse complement strand
ATAGTTTATGCTGGTTGGTCTCCAGAATGGTAAGCAGACTGATCTGTTCCAGGACTACCGTCTCGAGGTTCTGGGCCTCATCGATGATCAGGACCTTTTTCCTGCCTGACCCGTGAGCTTCGAGGAGATGGTGATTTCTGCCATCGATAAGCTCCTTGATACTGCAACTGCCGGGATCATAGCTGATCTGCAGCTCATCGCAGATCGTCGCCAGCAGTTCCGAGGCTGTAAGTTTGGGGTTTAAGACGAAAGCTACATCAAGATCATCTGGCAACTGTTCCAGCAGGCAGCGGCAGACCGTGGTCTTGCCGGTGCCAACTTCGCCGGTAAGCAGCACGAAGCCGCCAGCGGTCTTCAGGCCGTACATCAGGTGCGCCAGAGCTTCCCTGTGCTTGTCACTCATATAGAGGTAGCGGGGGTCAGGTGCTATCGAAAAAGGATTTTCGTTCAGGTTGAAATGCTTGCTATACATCCGGTTTCTCAAGTTGATCGTTTTTACGTCAGCGGCTTGCCATTATACACATACAGAAGAGGTTTGCCCCTAATAAATCACTGACAGACAGCCCGGCTGGTAACCCTGCTTAACTGTTCCTGTTTAAGGTTTAAGCCCCCGCCTTCAGGCGGGTAGCTTTCAGCTAGCAGTTGCTATTTTTTTTTGAATATCGAATATAGAACAAGGAATTTAGAATATCGAAAGAAGGTATTCTTTTAATTAAGAACTTTTCCACCCTTCATCATTCATTATTCCTTGTTCGATATTCTGCGGTTCATGTAGTACGGAAACCGGCTAATCCGGTCAAAAGCTGGACTTTCAGTCCGCAATCTTAAACCCACCAGCTTCAGCTGGTGGTTGTTTAGTTTCATCATCCCGGCGCAGGGCTTGGATGATCTCCTGAAGTTCGTAAGCACCGGTCAGTTGCAGGAAGATATCCTCCAGTCCTGAGGACTCGATGCTCGCTTCCCGGCGGAGGGAGGCCATGTCGCCGAGGCTCTTGATCCTGCCATGCATGATTATCGCTATCCGGTCGCACAGTTCTTCGGCGATCTCCATGGAATGGGTGGATAAAAAGATGGCGCCGCCTTTTCTGGCATGCTTTTTAAAGAGTTCTTTTACTATCTTGGCACTCTTGGGATCCAGTCCCACCATTGGCTCATCGACAATGATCAGCGGCGGGTCCAGCATGAATGCCGAGGTTATGATCAGCTTCTGGCGCATGCCGTGTGAATAGCTTTCGATCAGGTGGTGGCGCCAGTCGCTGAGCTCGAATAATTGGAGGAACTCAGGGACCAGACGGTTGTATTGCTCGGCCGGTAGCTGGTAGAGGCTGGCAATGAACTGGAGGAATTCCTTGCCGGTCAGTTTTTCATAGATGAATGGCCGGTCGGGGATATAACCGGTCTGCTGTTTGCAAATTTCCGGTTCTTTTGCCAGATCACGGCCGTTGATCATCACTCGGCCGCTGTCACTTTTGAGCAGACCGGCCAGCATTTTAATCGTGGTGGTTTTGCCGGCTCCGTTAGGTCCAAGAAAGCCGAAAATCTCTCCGGCTCCGACTTCGAGGCTTACCCGGTCCACGGCCTTGAAATCGCCGAAGGCCTTGCTCAGCTCCTCAACGACAAGTACCTTGGCGGAGTTGCCGATATCGATTGATCCTTTTTTGTTCATAGTTAGCGATATTACCCTGATGGCCCTTGGCTGTCAGGGAATAACTTCAATTTCCAGGCGGCCCAGGAGGGCGCCGATCTTGATCTGTTCGCTGGTTTCGCCCTCGACGAATTTCAGGTGGGTGATATCGGCGGGGATCTGGTTCTTGGTGGTGTCAAGCGACAGCCAGCTATCGTCAATACACACTTCATTCCAGGCGTGATAGTAGAAGGCCTTATTGTGGAAAGTCACGCCGGCAATGATCCTGGTCGGGATCCCGGCATTTCTGGCCAGGGCTGCGAAAAGGGCCGCGTGTTCGTTGCAGTCACCCCGGCGGGTGGTGAGGGTGGTGATCGCGTCAGGGATGCCGAGTACCGGTCGTTTTTCAAGATTGTCGAAGACCCAACCGGCCAGGGT
>CBDVDF010000443.1:0-2062 GCA_965372675.1 uncultured Desulfobacterales bacterium | reverse complement strand
TGTCTGCCGGTCAGGGTAGCGGAATTTTCGCTGATCTGTTGTCTGTCGAGGAGCAGGAGATTCATTCGTGGTCTTCCGATAGAGAGCTATTAGAGTTGGAGATAAATCTACTGTAGCTTCGCTTGTGATCCTCTAAGTCTGGCAGGCTCTTGAATTTTCGCCTATATATAACCGAATGGACAAGGTAAACCAAATCTTCATGTTGCTGATCTATAATTTTCTCCAGATAGTCCTGGCAATATTGTTGGCTCCGCTCCTGTTGCTGATCATTCTGCTGACTCCTAAATACAGGGAAATGATCCGGCGAAGATCAGGCTCTGGGCTCAGGACTGCCGCTTCTGCCCTGTCTGGTGGTGGCCCGCGGATCTGGGTTCATGCCTTGTCGGTGGGCGAGGTTTCATCGGCCCGAGCCATGGTCCGGGCTATAAAACGGCAATACCCGGACGGGGTCCTGCTCTTCTCTGCCTCTACCAGATCCGGTCTTGCCTACGCTGAATTGGTTGTGGCTGAAGATGTCGACCTGCTGCTGCCTTTCCCCTTTGATCTTTACTGGCTGGTTGAGAGGTTTATCCGGATCCTCAAACCAGACTTGTTTATTCTGGTCGAAACGGATCTCTGGCCCAATTTTCTTGCCTCATTGAGCCGGCATAAAGTGAAATCTCTGCTGGTCAATGGGCGAATATCGGCAGCCTCGGCAAAGAAATATCAGCGCGGTCGGTTTTTTTTCGCGCCGCTTTTCAATGTATTCAGTAAAATTTCCATGCAGACGATCCTGGATGCGGAACGGATGGCAGAGCTGGGGGTCAGCAAAAAAAAGTTGATCAGCCTCGGTAACCTGAAATACGGGGTGATAGATATTCCACCAGTCAACCGGGCGGAAGCGGGTCCAAAAATACCCGAGGACAGACTTGTCCTGCTGGCTGGCTCGACCCATGCTGGCGAAGAGGAGGTCCTTCTCGAGGTCTACAATGGTCTGAGGGAGTCTTTCCCTGATCTCTTTCTGGTGATCGTTCCCCGGGATGTCGGCCGGAGCAAGGAGATAGCCGCGATCGCAGAGAAAAAAGGACTGCGGCCGGTTCTGAGAAGTGCTGCAGCTAATGAGGCAGGTGATCTGATGATTCTGGACACTCTTGGTGAATTGGCGGAGCTCTATTCGAGGTGCGGGATCGCCTTTGTCGGCGGTAGCCTGGTAAATGAAGGGGGCCACAATCCGCTTGAACCGGCGTCCCTGGCAAAACCGGTTATTTTCGGTCCCCACATGGAGGATTTTGGCGAAGTGGCCGAAGACCTGCTTAGAGTGGGCGGAGCGGTCAGAGTGGCTGGCCGGCAGAGCATGACAGAGATCCTTGGCAAATGGCTGGCTGATCAAAACGCCAGACTGGCGGCGGGTAAATGCGGTGCCGGGCTGGTCAGGGAACAGCAAGAAGTAACTGCCAACCATATTGAGCTGATCAAGCAGGTCATTGCCGGGAGGGAAGACCATTGAAAAAATCTAACCGACTGGCCTTCTTATTTGGGAGGCCGCTGTCGCCTCTATATTCGGCCTTGATGTGTAAACGGGCGGCCTGGTACAAGTCCGGGCTCATGGACAGTGCTAGTCTGCCGGTTCCGGTGATCAGTGTAGGTAATCTTAGTATGGGTGGCACCGGTAAGACCCCGATGGTCATGCATATTGCCGGGGAATTGCAGAGTGCCGGATACCGGCCGGTCATCGTCAGCAGGGGCTACGGAGGAAAGGCCAGGCAGGAGGTTAATCTGGTCAGTAACGGTAAAGAGCTGTTGCTTGCGGCCGAGATGGCCGGCGATGAGCCTCGCCTGATGGCGGAATCGCTGCCGGGGGTGCCTGTCGTCACCGGGATAAAGCGTGCGGTGGTGGCAGAATACGCGATCTCAGAACTTGGCGCCGAGGTGATCGTTCTGGACGACGGATTCCAACACCTGGCCCTGCAGCGGGACCTGGATCTGGTCCTTTTTAAGGCCCCGGATTTTCTGGGCAGTTGCCGGGTGTTCCCCGGCGGGGAATTGCGGGAGCCCATTGCCGCCCTTGATCGAGCCCATGCCT
>CBDVDF010000442.1:0-2078 GCA_965372675.1 uncultured Desulfobacterales bacterium | reverse complement strand
GTAAACGGAATTACGTGGTTTTCTTACGCCGCGGCCATCCTGAAATTTTACGTTTAAAGTTGCGGGGGGTAATGGGTTATTCCCTGGTATTAGGGCATGGACATAAAAGGCACGGTTACCAATATTACTGATTACGGTCTGTTCATTGACCTTGGCGGCATGGACGGACTCTGCCATATTACCGACCTGTCATGGGGCCGGGTATCCCATCCTTCCAAGCTCTATAAGGTAGGCGATGATATTGAAGTAAAAATCCTCAAGTACGACAAAGATTCCGACCGGGTTTCCCTGGGCATCAAGCAACTGCGCCCGGATCCATGGGCCACGGTTAGCGAACGGTATCCGGTGGGCTCCAAGACGGTCGGCAAGGTCGTGAGCATCACCGATTACGGAGTTTTTGTGGAGATTGAAGAGGGCGTTGAAGGGTTGATCCATATCTCTGAAATGACCTGGTCCAAAAAACCCCGCCACCCTTCAAAACTGGTAGCAGTTGATGATGAAATCGAGGTTATGGTGCTCAATATTGAGACCGAGACCAAGCGTATCTCGCTCGGCATGAAGCAGCTGCAGCCTAATCCCTGGGACCTGGTCAGCGAAAACTACCCGGTGGGCTCCATTATCGAGGGCAAAATCAAGAATATCACCGATTTCGGTATCTTTATCGGTATTGAGGAAGGGATCGATGGACTTATCCATGTTTCTGATCTCTCCTGGACCGAACGCATAAAACACCCGACTGAAAAATATGCCAAGGCTGATACTATCCAGGCAGTTGTATTAAAGATCGACCGGGAAAACGAAAGGTTCTCGCTTGGTGTCAAGCAGCTTGAGCCTGATCCCTGGCAGGCGGCTATGAACAACTATCCTTCCGGCGCCATCGTTGAAGGGAAAATAACCAACGTTACCGACTTTGGCATTTTCGTCCAACTTGAAGAAGGCGTAGAGGGTCTGGTGCATGTCTCTGAGATAAGCAAGGAGAAAATAAACACACCGGTTGGCATGTTTAATGTCGGCGACAATCTCCAGGTAATTATCATCAACGTATCCGCCAAGGACAGGAAGATCGGCCTGTCAATCAAGGCACTACTGGATGATTCGGGTGAAGAGGGATCGGTTAAAGATTACAAGAAAAAACAGACCAGCGGTCCTTCTACAATAGGCGATCTTCTGAAAGAGGAACTGGAGAGCAAGGAATCCAGCGAGCCGATTGAAAAACCGGAAGCAGCGGCCGAGGAAGCTGCTGAAGAACCGGCTGCCGAGGCAGTGGAAACTGCGGCAGAAGAGTCTGCTGAGGAGGCAACGACCGAAGAAGCTGCCGAGCCGGAGGCTGAAGCAGCGACCGAGGAAGCTGATGAAGAAAAAACAGCAGAGTCCAAAGAAGAACCGGATAAGGAAAAAGAGTAGGCAACCAGGATTGCCATTACATTCTCAGCTGCGGCTTTATCACTGAATTTCTTCAATCACCTGCTGCTTCTGAGTGTTGGCCGCCGGCTGATTGTTTGATATGAGTTCATTTCGCCAAAAACATCCCGTATTGCTGGGACTATTTATTTTGACAGGGATATTCTTCCTTTTTCTGGGGGAAATATCCCTGCTTTTTTCTTCAATTGTCTCCCGCAGTCCGAAAGGCGACATCTTCAGCAAGAAAGAGGGCGTCGGCATTATCGAACTGAAGGGATTAATTGTCTCCTCTGAGAAGGTTCTGAAAAATCTGACCTCTTTCAGAAACAATCCGAATATCAAATCAATTATTCTGCGTATTGAAAGCCCGGGCGGATCCGTAGGCGCCGCCCAGGAAATTTTTCAGGATGTAAAGCGGACAAACGAGGTGAAGCCGGTGGTGGCCTCCATGGGTTCCATGGGGGCATCAGGGGGCTATTACGCAGCTCTGGGAGCCGAGAAGATCATAGCCAATCCAGGCACCATGACCGGCAGTATAGGCGTCATTGTGAAATTCCCGAATCTTGAGGGATTGTTTGACAAGATCGGCTATAAAACTGAAGTCATTAAAAGCGGTGCCATGAAAGATGTGGGGGCCAGCAACCGGCCTATAACTGACCAGGAGCGGGCTCTTATGC
>CBDVDF010000441.1:0-2085 GCA_965372675.1 uncultured Desulfobacterales bacterium | reverse complement strand
CCCGGCCGGAGATGAGGCCGAAGGCCGGGCCCTCACCAATATATTCGCGCCGGACGGGGAAGTTGCCGGTCCGCTGATCACTGCCCCCAAGGCCCTGACCGGTCACGAGTTCTGGATGGCGGGAGCCTCCCAGCTGGTCTATGGAATGCTGATGGCGAAGGGCGGTTTCGTCACCGGCAACCTTAACCTGGAACGCCCAGACAACTCGGTAAAATCCTTGCGTTTGCCAAGGCAAAAAGTTTATAATGATTGCCGTTTTATGCTGTGCAATTCGGCCGGTTTCGGCGGCACCAATGCCTGTCTGGTCATCAGGAATAACCAGTGACCAAGATGACTTTTTTTACAACTGCAACAAAGATAATTTCACGAGGACTGCCACTTGGCTTCATCCAGGATTGACGCTGTCGTGATCGGCAGCGGCATAAGTGGCCTGACCGTTGCCGGCCTGCTGGCCAAAGAGGGCCGCCGGGTAGTTGTTGCGGAACAGAACAGAATGCCGGGAGGCGCCTTGCGGCGCTTCCGCCGCAAAGGGATCCCCTTCGATATCGGTTTCCATTACACCGGAGGCCTGGGCCAAGGCCAGATCCTCCAGGTACTCTGGAAACACTTGGGAATATGGCCTTCGATCGAGGCCGTCCCCCTTCATCCGGATGGATACGATCTTTTCAAGTTCAGAGGTTCCCGGACCGAAGTCCGGGCTTATTATACTTACGATCTTCTACAGGAAGAATTGGCCCGGGTCTTCCCGGAGGAAAAGGCGGGGATAGAAAAATATCTCACTACCGTAAAAGAGATCTGCCACCAGGTCCCTTTCTACAACCTGGAACTGGAACTGACCCCTTTCCTGCGGGAATTCACCACCTCGGCCAACCGAACACTGGCCGGGGCGCTTAGCGCTTTGACCAACAACCCGGAACTGCAGTCGGTACTGGCAGCTCCGGTCTTTCTTTACGGGGTCGAGCCGGACCGGACCGACATTGCCGCGCACGCGATGGTCGCCCACGGCTATTCTTCAGGAGCTTTCGGGATCAAGGGCGGCGGCCAGGCGGTGGTCGATGCCTTTCTGGAAAAGCTCCAGGGAGCCGGGGTTGAAGTCCTGAGCGACTGCCCGGTTGAAAGGATAGAGATAAGCGATGATGAGGTCACCGGGGTTATCGCCGGGGGTAGAAAAATCGCCACGGAACAGGTAATATATACCGGTCACCCCCACCATCTGCCCGACCTGGTGCCGACCGGCTCTTTTCGGCCGGCCTATACCAGCCGGCTCAGGGACCTGAAAGACACAGCTTCGATGTTCGTGGTGTTCGGTCGGATAGAAGAACCGGACAGCCTGCCCCAGCTCGACCTGGCCAACCTCTACAATGTCGACTCCGGCCTTGACCTGTTAAAGGTCCCGGAGCCAGGGCGCAGGGGAGGCAGCCTGATGGTAACCGCCCCCGGCCGCCGGGACGGCAGCAAGGGGAAAGCGGCTAAAGGAGTGATCATGATGCGGCCGGCTTCCTGGCAGGAAACTTCCCGGTTCAACGGCCCGGACGGTTCACGCTTGAGCGGATATCAGGAATGGAAAGAGGCGGCGACCGCCGAGATGCTGGATCAAGTCGCCGGATCTTTCGGCAGTGCTTATCGCAATATAGAGCCATTGGCCGCAGGATCACCTCTGACTTTCCGGGATGAACTTGGCGCTCCGGCCGGTGGCGTTTACGGGGTCCAGCACAGCACCGACCAGTATGTCGCCAGAGCCCGGACAAAAGTAAAAGGTCTGCATCTAAGCGGCCAGGGTTCCTTAATGACCGGCCTGCTGGGCGCCTCGATGGCCGGGTTGGTCACCGTCGGAGAAATTATCGGCCTGGAGAAGGTCTGGAACAGAGTCAGGAATTGTCAATGAACAGAGTAGTCATCACCGGCCGCGGTGCCGTTTCACCATTCGGTCCCGGAGTTGCCAACCTCATCACCGGCATCAGGACGGGCCAGTCCGGGGTTAAGATAATGGAGGAATGGCGCCGGATCGGCGGTCTCCACTCATATCTTGCCGCCCCGGTCCCCGAAATCGACCCCAAGCAATACCTACCGCGCTCGGTTCGGCGA
>CBDVDF010000440.1:0-2093 GCA_965372675.1 uncultured Desulfobacterales bacterium | reverse complement strand
GTTACTGGCCCGAGCCCTGATCAACGAGCCGCAACTGCTGATCCTCGATGAACCGACTATCGGTCTTGACCCCCAGTCCCGGCATCTGATGTGGGAGCGCCTTGAGACCCTCCAGGAGCAGGGAACGACCATGCTGTTGACCAGTCATTATCTGGATGAGGTTTCCCGTCTCAGCAACCGGGTGCTGATCATGGACCAGGGCCGGATCGTTGCCCAGGGCGAGCCGCAACAGTTGATCAAGGAGATGGTCGGTCTGGAAGTCTTTGAAGTAGAGGGCTCAAGCGCTGAGCTGGACGAACTGGTCGGATCTTTCGCAGAATGCAAAGCGGTTATTGAACGGGCCAACAACAAACTATATATCTACACCAAGGAGGATTGCGCCCACCTGGAAAACCTGCTGGCCAATACTCGGAACTGGCTACGGCGACCGGCCAACCTCGAAGACCTCTTTATTCAACTGACCGGCAGGTCATTGAGGGAATCATGAACGGCTTTTATTTCCGGACCATCTGGCTGCGTAACTTCCGGGTCTGGCGCAAACATATCTTCTCTTCCCTGATCGGTAACCTGGGCCAACCCCTGCTCTTTCTGCTGGCGATGGGTTATGGCCTGGGCCGTAATATCGAGGTCATTGAAGGATTGAGCTACCTGCAGTTTATCGCCCCGGGCCTGGTCGCGTCGGCGGTTATGTACAGCGCCGCCTTTGAAACGACCTATGGTTCTTACACCAGGCTCTCGATCCAGAGGACCTACGAGGCGATCCTGACCACCCCGCTGGGGGTGACGGATCTTGTCCTGGGTGAAATATTCTGGGCCGCCAGCAAGGGCGTCCTGGCCGGGGTCATTATGCTGGCCACCCTGCCCCTGTTCGGGGTCTGGCCTTCGCCCTGGACCATTGCCCTGCTGCCGGTCCTTTTCATCTCCGGCCTCTTTTTCGCCGCCTTCGGACTGATCATGACCGCCCTGGCGACTAATTATGACTTCTTCAATTATTTTATTTCGCTGGTTATTACGCCGCTCTTTCTCTTTTCCGGCATCTTTTTTTCGTTAAAAACCATGGCCGCGAAGGCCCGGATCTTTTTTGAATTCCTGCCCCTGACCCCGACTGTCAACCTGGCCCGGATGTTCTGCTATGGCAAGATCGAGGGGCCATGGCTGCTGCAGATCGGCGGCTCCCTGTTGTTGACCATTATCACGGTCTGGCTGGCCATTGTCCTGCTGCGCCGCCGACTGATCCAGTGATTTGCAGGTAATCTTTTAAATGAGGAAAGCTAAGATGGCGGATAAATTTCATTGTCTGGATTGCGGAGTTGAATTTGACCAGCCGGAGGCGGCACAGGCCAACTACCGGTGCCCGGATTGCGGGGCCGAGCTGGCCGCGGAGCAGGCGGCTGAGAGTGGCAAGAAAAGCGGCTTAGCAAAGATCTTCTCCGCCCTTCCCTTACTGATCGGCCTGGTTGTTGCCGGCTACTTTCTCTGGCAGTCAGCTGATAAAACCAACGGACCGGCCATCGCTAAAATATTAGAGCAGGCCCTGGAGGTTAACAGCAAAACCCCGATGATGATCGACAACTCGACCCGCCTGGACCAGGTCGTGGTTGAAGACAGGACGATAATCTACAAAACCAGCCTGATTAACTTAACTAGCGAAAGCGCCGATCAGGACCTGTTCAAAGAAAAGATCGGCCCATTTCTGGCCGATAAATACTGTAGCGACCTGAAGAGCCGCGCCGCCCTGGAACTCGGAGTCAGGTACGGTCACGAGTATTTCGGCAATGACGGAGTTTTGCTATATACCGCCAAGATCAGTCTGGATGACTGCTTAAAGAGGAAATAAAACTACCAATGGCAACCAGGAAGAAATTTTACGCGATCGCGGTGGGAGCCAGCCCCGGCATCTATGATAACTGGCCGGCCGCCCATGCTCAGGTCAAAGGCTTTGCCGGCGCCAAATACAAAGGCTTTCCAAGCAGACGCGAGGCGGAACTCTGGCTCGATGATCCGGGCAGCAGCCGGGCTTATGCGAAAGTTAAAGGTGCTAAAAAAACCAGCTCGTCCGCTACCGACACCTCTCCAAAGGCCGGCGAGGTGAC
>CBDVDF010000439.1:0-2095 GCA_965372675.1 uncultured Desulfobacterales bacterium | reverse complement strand
AACAAGACCCTCGACAAGGCCGAATTCTGGATAAACTTCCGGGATGAAAAAGTGATGATCCGCTACTTCCCGGTTTACAACGACAACGATGAGTACATGGGCGTGCTGGAAGTGACCCAGGAGATCGGCTGGATCCAGAAACTGGAAGGAGAGAAAAGACTGCTCGACTAATCAGGAGGAGCATATGGCCCTGAAAATTGACCGGGAGTTGATCGACAGTACCGATTGTGAAAAAGATTTCGCCTGTCTTTCAGGTAAAAAGGCAGATCTGTTCGAAGTAACTTCATCCCTCGGCTATAATATGGTTGTGGTTGATGGACCGACTCCGGGCAACTGCCAGTACAGGGTTAATTACGGCGGCTTACATGCCTGTAAATGCCCGATCAGAGTCGCCATATTCAACACCTACGGTAAATAACAAACAGGGGCAACAGAATTTAATTCTGTCGCCCCTGTTTGTAGTGGTAATCATATTTTTATTAATGGACCGTATAGACCCGGTCACCCTCGACAAAGATCTCCACTCCCTCTTCAAACTGAAGCTCAGCGAGTTTGGCACCGACCTGGTTTTCCTCAACCCCTAGGGCCGCTGCGACATCCTTGAGATCATAAAACGGCTGGCCGTCCTCGCCATACCCTTGAGCCTTGACCTGTGGAAAATATTCAGTGAAGGCGAAACTGGCGGCATTGCCAAGAATATCCTTTATTTGAGGGGGACCGTAAAGAAGCAGCCACTTCACCGCCTCGGACCAGGTCTTCCCGTCGACATCCTGGTTGCCGAGAACCTCCATGGCCATTTCCAGATCCCATTGTTCCTTGAAGTCAGACATAGCTGTAGAATAATCACTCCGGCCGGACAAAACAAGCCTCACCACCAGGCCACGGTCCACCGTTTGTAAAGTTTGCCGAAGATTTGGAACAGATCATACCGCGATCCGTAAACCACGGCGAATAAAGGTGGGAACAGCCAGATAGACCTCAAGGGACATGGATCTGCCGCCATGCATGAATATCTCCCAAGCAATTTTTTCACCTGTCTTTCCGGCGGCCTGCCGCTCGAACGGCCACTTCTTCAATTCCCCGTAGTGTTGCCAGTAACTTCTTGATTCCATAACCATACCTCCTGCTGATCTTTTGACTTTGTTCAGAGATCAATATAGAGTATGGCCTGGGACATTTGCTGTCCCTGGTCTTCTGTCTTCAAAAAATTATTTTTCAACCCCGGGAGAACACTTCAAAATGGCACGAAACAAGGCCCAGCTTCAGCGACTTATCTTCGTTGATCGAAGCATCAGGGACGGCATGCAGACCACCCGACTGGCCAACTGCAATTCAATGGCGGCGGAATACGAGGTCAGTTACAAGAGCATCATGAGGGATATCGACTACCTGAAGTATCAGTGTGACGCCCCGATCGAGTACGACCAGCAGCGGCATGGTTACTATTACACCGAAGAGAGCTACCAGTTACCGGCGATCAGCATCAGTGAAAGCGACCTCTTCGCCATCTATATCGCCCGCAAGGCCCTGCAGCAGCACCGCAATACCCCGATCTACCGTAAACTTCTTTCGGTCTTCAACAAGATCGAAAGCTCCCTGCCGGACCGCATCACCGTCTCTCCTGCCTGGGTTGACGACCGTATTTCGGTTTTCAGCGACCATCAGACCGAGATCAACCCACAGACTTGGGACACTGTGGCCGGAGCCCTGCATCGCAGCCAAAGGCTGCTGGTCGCCTACCTTAAACCCGGCTCGGAACTGACCAGCGAGAGAAAGGTCGACCCGTATCACATCGTCAGTTTCCAGGGCGACTGGTACCTGATCGGGTTCTGTCACTTGCGGGGGGAGATAAGAACCTTTGCGATCTCCCGGATGATCAGGGCCACCGAACAGGAAACCAGCTTCTCCATTCCGGCCGATTTCGATTTTGCCGAATTCAGTGGCTCACACTTCGGCATCTTCAGGGGAGATCGCCAGCATCAGGTGCAGATCCGCTTTGCCGCTGAACATGCCCCATACGTCCGGGAGCGCGAGTGGCTACCGGACCAGACCATCACCGAGGAGGCAGACGGCGGCCTGCTGCTGGCCTTTGGCC